>DATFOL010000550.1:0-33587 GCA_035265545.1 Gemmatimonadaceae bacterium
GGCCGCGCGAACAGCCGCACCGGAATCGTGCTGCACCCCACGCCACGGCTCACCAGCATCGTGCGCCGGCCGTCGGGCCCGAGTTGGTAGATGCCGCGCGAGAACCGCCGGTTCAGATGCCCCTCGGGCATGTACAGGGCGTGCCCCGTGGGCAGCACTATCTGACCGCCATGGGTGTGGCCGCACAGCGCCAGGTCGAACGGCCGCTCACCGATCGTCAACAGCCCGTCGGGCGAGTGCATCAACACCACTCGAGTGCCCGGCACGCGCGGTCCACCACCTCGGGATGCGTCGTGGGACTGGAGTGAAAGTCCGACGCGAATCTGACGCGTAGCGGTGGGGCCGACGTCGCACGGCCGGGCAGCCGCAGCGTGTGCGTGCGCAGCGAGGGATCCGGCTGGAGACCGAGGCGTCGGGCGACCGAGGCGGGCCACCGCGCGCCATAGAGCCGCGCGAGCGTCAGCTGCAGCAACCGCATGCGGCGCGACATCCGCGCTCGGCCGAACTTACGCACTCGTCGTGTCATCCCAGTGGCGAGTGCATCGTCGGTGCCGGCTTTCGCCCGCTTTTCACGGCCAGCGGTCACGTGAGACGGACAAGGTCGCCGGCGGCGAGATTGACATATCGCGAATCATCGATATACTGTCGGCATGACCGCCGACGAGCAGATCGCCATCCTGAAAGCGCTGAGCAACACGACGCGACTGAAGATCCTCGGCTGGCTCAAGGATCCCAGGCGGAGCTTCGGCCGTCAGGAGGTCGGCGACTTCGAGGACGATGGCGTCTGCGTGAGCCTCATCCAGAAGAAGTGCGGACTCTCACAGTCAACCGTCTCCGCGTACATGGCGCTGCTGACCCGCGTGCGGTTGGTGACGGTCAAGCGGGTCGGTCAGTGGACCTATTATCGCCGCGACGAGGACGCCATCCAACGCTTCGTCCGCGACCTGGGAGCCGCGCTCAAGTGAGCCCTTTTTTTCACTCAATATATCGGTATTTCGCGATGTCTCGATCGAGGCCGTGACCCATGTTCGCACCCGCCCCCGATGCGCACAGCCCCCGCGACTCGCTGGCCTTTCAGCGCATGTTCGCGCCGGACCGGCTGTCGCTCGGCGTCTTCTTCCCCATCGAAGCGTTCCCTGGCGACCGACCCACGATGATCGATCAGGTCGATCTCGCGAGACGGGCCGAGACGCTCGGGTTCGCGGCGCTCTGGTTCCGCGACGTTCCGCTCCGCGACCCAGCGTTCGGCGACGTCGGACAGGTCTTCGATCCCTGGGTCTACCTCGGCTTCATTGCCGCGCAGACCCGACACATCGCACTGGCCACGGGCGCGATCGTCCTGCCACTGCGCCATCCACTGCACACCGCGAAGGCAGCGGCCTCGGTGGATCAGCTGTCCGGCGGGCGCCTGGTGCTCGGCGTCGCCTCCGGTGACCGGCCGATCGAGTTTCCCGCCTTCGGCATCAACGGCGAGGAGCGCGGGTCGGCGTTCCGCGAGAACCTCCGGGTGATCCGCCAGGTGCTCGAGGGCTCCTTCGAGACCGTGACGTCGCCGTACGGCGCGATGGTGGGCGCGGATGTCATCCCCAAGCCCGTGCGCCGGCTGCCGCTGCTCGTCACGGGCTCCAGCCGCCAGAGCCCCGAGTGGATCGCGGAGTGCTCGGATGGCTGGATCACCTACCCGCGCGCAACCCTCCTTCAGGCCAGGTTGGCGCGCGAGTGGCACGACCTGGTGCGGCGTCACGCGCCCGGCACCTTCAAGCCATTCGCGCAGTCGTTGTACGTCGACCTCTCGGCCGATCCCAACGAGCGTGCGTCGCCGATCCATCTTGGCTTTCGCTCCGGTTGGAAGGGACTGCTGGAGTATGCGCTCGGGCTGCGGCACTCCGGCGTGAACCACGTCGCGCTCAACCTCAAGTATGGGCGCCGGCCCGCCAGCGAGGTGTTGGAGGAGATCGGGCGAGAGGTGCTGCCCCGCCTCGAGTGATCGCCTCGGGGCGCAGAGGACGTGTCGTTGGTGGCGACCGGCCTACGAACGCTCCGTCGCCACGCGCGTTGGTTCCGCTTGCTTGCCCGCCCGCTCGGCCGGTCGCATGTTGATCGCGAACGTCACCGCACCGCCCCCCGCTCCAGCCGACCGACGTCGATCGCTCGCCGGCCGACGGTGCGCCCATCGACCGAGGATGCCTCGATGCCCTCGACGACGATCGATCTGCGCGGCCACTGGCACCGCATCCTGGGCGGCGACTGCGCCAACGCGTACCCCGCGCATCTCGAGTTCCAGGAGACCCAGTACGCCGGAACGAAGGACGGCTCCACCCAGGGCTCCATCGTCTGGGACGTGGGGAGCTATCACGTGGAGTCCGAGTCCGTCGTGATGATCCAGACCGCGATGGACGCGCAGCAGCGCTACCGCTATCGGCTCGACGGCAGCCGGCTGACGTTCGTCGACGACGCGGGCTGTGCGTTCGCCTACGAGCGCGACGAACCGGTGAGGTTCTCCGCCCCACGCTGATGCGTCGCGGCTGATGCGACGAGCGCGCCGGCGACATCCGTCGCCGGCGCGCTCATGTCGAACGACCTTGAACAGCCCTGCACTAATGCGGCTGGCGATCTGTTGGGAAGCATTCTTGTTCGCACTGATTCCGCCTTCCCCCCTTCCCACCCCGGCATCACCTTTCGCAGATCATGCGGAAGCTGCTCATCCTCGTGGCTGCCCTCCTGCTGGCCCACGTCGCCCTCCTCTTCATCCACCCGTCCGGCGCCGCCGCACCTCCGGCCGACAATACCATAGATGTCGGCGTCGTCTTCGATCTCGGCGGACGCGGCGATAAGTCCTTCAACGACGGCGCCTACCTCGGCGCCGAGCGCGCCGAGAAGGACCTCGGTGTCCAGGTCCGCTTCATCGAACCCGGCGAAGGGTCGGACCGCGAGTCCGGTCTGAGACTGCTGGCCGCCGAAGGCATGGACCTCGTGATCGGCGTCGGGTTCATCTTCACCGACGACCTGACGCAGCTGGCGAAGGAGTATCCGAACACGAAGTTCGCCGGCGTCGACTACTCGGTCGCCACCGACGCCGCGGGCAACGTCATCCCTCCACCAGCCAACCTCGCCGCCCTCAAGTTCCGCGAAGAGCAGGGGTCCTACCTGGTCGGCGCTCTCGCCGCGCTCGTCGGCAAATCCAAGAAGGTCGGCTTCGTCGGCGGGATGGACTCGCCCCTCATCCAGAAGTTCGAGGCAGGCTACAAGGCCGGCGTGAAGCAGGTCTGCCCCGACTGCACCGTGCTCTCGCAATACGCCGGCGTCACCCCAGAGGCGTTCCGCAACCCGGGCAAGGGAAAGGAGATCGCCCTCTCCCAGTACCAGCAGGGGGCCAACGTGATCTTTCACGCCTCGGGCTCCACGGGGCTCGGCGTGTTCGAGGCGGCCCGCCAGACGAGCAAGCTCGCCATCGGCGTCGATGCGGATCAGTACAGCGAGGCCCCGGGATACGTGCTGAGCTCGATGGTGAAGGGCGTCGACAACGCGGTCTACGACGCGATCCGGAAGGTGAAGAACAACCAGTTCGTCGGCGGCATCTATCAGTACGGCCTCGCCGAGTCGGGCGTGGGCTACGTCTACGACAGGAACAACCAGCGCCTCATCCCACCCGACGTCCACGCCCGGCTCGAGCAGCTCCGGCGGGACATCGTCGCCGGCCGTATCGTGGTCCCGAGCACGCGGTAGACTTCAACCGCTCGCTCCCAACGCGCGACGCCGCGCGCCTCTCTTCAGACCACGCATGGCCGACTCCGTCCGACCGCCAGCCACACCCGCCATTCGCCTGCGCGACATCGACAAGTCGTTCGGGCCGGTCCAGGCGAACCACGGCGCGGAGCTCGAGGTCGCCCGCGGCGAGATCCACGCGCTCGTGGGCGAGAACGGCGCCGGCAAATCGACGCTGATGCGCGTCCTCGCCGGCATGTACGAGCCGAACGCGGGCACTATGGAAGTCAACGGACGCGAGGTCACCGGCTGGTCCACCCCCGACGCGATCGCCGCCGGCGTCGGCATGGTCCACCAGCACTTCATGCTGGTCCCCACGCTCACGCTCGCCGAGAACGTGATGCTCGGAGCCGAGATCACCCACGGGCCGGTGCTCGACCGCGCGGCCGCCGAGCGGGCCGTACGCGATCTGAGCCAGCGGACGGGGCTCGCCGTGCCGCCGAGCGCGCGCGTGAGTGAGCTCACGGTGGGCCAGGCGCAGCGCGTGGAGATCCTCAAGACGCTCTATCGTGGCGCGAAGATCCTCATCCTCGACGAGCCGACCGCGGTGCTCTCGCCCCCCGAGGTGCAGGAGCTGTGGTCGGTGCTGCGCGCCCTGCGCGATCAGGGTGACACGATCGTCCTCATCACCCACAAGCTCGACGAGGTGATCGACGTCTCCGAGACGATCACGGTGATGCGCTCGGGGAAGACGGTCGCCCGCATGCCGACCGCGGGGTCGACGCCGCAGGCGATCGCGCGTGCGATGGTCGGGCGCGACGTCGCGCTCGCGCTCGACGCGGAGTACACCGGCGTCTCTGCGACGCAGCAGCTCGGCGCGGTGCCGGCGATGCTCGAGGTGCGCGATCTGTCTGTCCACGGCGCGACGGGACATCAGATGGTCAGGGACGTCTCGTTCACCATCGCGCCGGGCGAGATCCTCGGCGTCGCCGGCGTGGAGGGGAACGGACAGACGGAGCTGGTCGAGGCGATCGCCGGTCTGCGCCCCGCCGAGGGCGGCACGATCGCGCTGGGCGGCCGCGACCTGCTGGCGCTCGGCGTGCGCCAGCGCGGCGACGCGGGACTCTCTCACATCCCCGAGGACCGGCACGAGCGTGCCCTGGTGCTCGACTACTCCGTCGCCGAGAACCTGATCCTCGGGCAGCAGCACCGCTTCACCCGCGGCGCATCGCTCGACTTCGCGCGCACGCTCTCGCACGCGCGCGAGCTCATCTCGCGTTACGACATCCGCCCGGCCGACCCCACGCTCTCGGCGCGCGCCCTGTCCGGCGGCAATCAGCAGAAGATCGTCGTGGCGCGCGAGATGTCGCGCGACTTCAAGGTGCTGCTCGCCGCGCAGCCGACGCGCGGCGTCGACGTCGGCGCGATCGAGTTCATTCACGCGCGACTTCGTGAAGCGCGCGATCAGGGGAAGGCGGTGCTGCTCGTCTCGGCGGATCTCGCCGAGGTGCTCGCGCTGTCGGATCGCGTCGCCGTGATGTATGGCGGGCGTATCGTCGCGCTGCTACCGCGCAGCGATGCATCACCCGAGACCCTCGGCCCCTACATGACCGGCGCGGAGCGCGCCGCATGAGCTCCGTCGAGCCGACGATGGCGCCGGTGGGGGACTCACCGTCCCCCGCCGAGACGACATCGACGAGCAATCGCGGCACGTCGCGGCGCGCGGTGATCGAGGAGGCAGTGCTGCCGCCGCTCGTCGCCCTGCTGCTCGCCGCGGTGGTGGGCGACGTGTTGATCCTCAGCTTCGGGCAATCACCCGGCGCGGTGTACCGCCTGCTGCTCGACGGCACCTGGGGGAACCCGTACGGCTTCGGCCAGGTGCTGTACAAGGCGACGACGCTCGTGTTCACCGGGCTCGCCGTTAGTCTCGGGTTGCGGGCCGGCCTGTTCAACATCGGCGCCGAGAGTCAGCTCGCGGCGGGCGGATTCTGCGCCGCGCTCGTGGGGCTGCTGCTCCCGGCGGGGATCCCCGCCCTGCTCTGCCTCCCGATCTACATCCTCGCCGCGGCGGTCGGTGGCGGCGTGGTGGGCGCGGTGCCAGGTGTGTTGAAGGCGCGGTTCGGCGCGCACGAGGTGATCGTCACGATCATGCTCAACTTCATCGTGCTCGCGCTGCTCAACTATCTGACGTCGGCGAAGCTGCACGTGCCGGACACTCTGCACACCGCGGAGATCCGGAGCGGCGCACTGCCGCGGGTGTCGGACCTGGCGGCGTCGTTTCAGGGCTCTGCCGCCAACGCGACGATACTGCTCGCCATCGTGGCGATGCTGGTGATGGGATGGTTCCTGTTCCGCACCAGGCGCGGGTTCGAGCTGCGTGCCGTGGGGCTCCAGCCGCACGCGGCGGAGTACGCCGGTGTGAACGTCGGGAGCGTGACGTGGCGCGCCCTGGCCATCTCGGGAGCCATCGCTGGGATCGGCGGATTGAACTACGTGCTCGGCTACAAGCACTACTATGAAGAAGGGTTCGCCACTGGCGCCGGATTCCTCGGCATCGCCGTGGCGCTGGTGGGCCGCAGCCATCCTATAGGCATAGGGCTGGCTGCCTTGTTGTTCGCCACGCTGTCGCAGGGCGGGCTCGCGGTGAACGCGCTGGTGCCCAAGCAGATGGTGGACGTGCTGCAGGCGGTGGTGATCCTCGCCGTGGCGACGTCGGTGCCCGAGGTGCGACGTCTGATGCGCGACGTGCTGCGGCGCGGTGGGAGCGCGGCGCGATGATCCTGCTCGCCTTCATCGCGCAGACGCTCCGCATCGCGATCCCCTATCTGCTCGCCGCGTCGGGGGGCGTGATGAGCGAGCGCGCCGGGCTCATCGGGCTGACCCTCGAGGGCTACATGCTCGGCGGAGCGTTCTGCGCGGTTGCCGCCAGCTACGCGACCGGATCGGCATGGGTCGGCGTGCTCGCCGCGCTCGCCGGGGGCGGAGTGCTCGCGCTGCTGTACGCCGTTAGCTCGATCCGATTCCGGGCCGATCAGGTGGTGGTGGGGATCGCGATCAATTTGTTGGCCATCGGGCTGACTCGGTTCCTGCTCCGACTCTTCTTCGACTCGTCGTCCAACTCGCCGCGAGTGCCGGGCTTCACCGTGCAGGGCAGCGGGACGGGGTTCGGGGCGCTCGTGCAGAACCCGCTCGTCTGGCTCGGGTTCCTCGCGATCCCGGCCACTGCCTGGCTGCTCTATCGCACGCCGTTCGGATTGCGGGTGCGCGCGGTGGGCGAGCATCCGGCCGCCGCGGCGTCGGTGGGCGTACCCGTCGCGCGGGTGCGCTACTTCGCCGTCGCGGCGAGCGGCATGCTCGCGGGACTCGGCGGCGCTTACCTCGCGCTCGACCAGCACCAGTTCACCGACGGGATGACGGCGGGGCGCGGCTTCATCGCGCTCGCGGCCACCATCTTCGGGCGGTGGGATCCGGTGCGCGCCGGACTCGCCTGTCTGCTGTTCGCCGCTGCCGAGACGCTGCAGATCCAGCTGCAGGGATCGCAGGCGATCCCGTCGCAATTCGTGGAGATGATACCGTACGCGCTCACGATCATCGCGCTCGCGGGAGTGGTGGGACGGGCGGTGTCGCCCGCCGCACTCGGGAAGACGACGATCGAATGATGGATAGCTAGCGCGATGGTGTTGTCCGCGGGCAGTCGCAGCAAGCTGTGGATCCTGATGATCACGGCCTTCATCGACATGGTGGGGCTGTTGATGGTCATCCCGCTCCTGCCCTTCTACGCCAAGACGCTTGGCGCGGGCGGGTTGGTCGTCGGGACGCTGATCGCGTCGTTCAACGTGGCGCAGCTCGTGAGCGCGCCGATGTGGGGACGTTTCTCCGACGCCTACGGTCGACGTCCCGCGCTGCTGGTGGGATTGGCCGCGTCGGCGATCGCGTACGTGATCTTCGCCTTCGCCCTCTCGCTGCCGCACGCACTCTTCTTCCTCTACCTGTCGCGCGTCGTGCAGGGCGCGGGGGGCGGCACGGTCGGCGTGATCCAGGCGTACGTCGCCGATTCCACCGGGCCCGAAGAGCGCGCCAAGGCGCTCGGTTGGCTCTCGGCGGCGACGAACGCCGGGGTCGCGCTCGGTCCGCTGCTCGGATCGCTGACCCACACCATGGGCCCGCGCGGTCCCGGCCTGTTCGCCGCGGTGCTCTGCACCCTCAACATCGTGTTCGCCTGGCGGTTCCTCAACGAGTCGCGCGACATGCAGGAAGCCGCCGAGTCGAAGGCGGACACCACCACGCGCGCCCGCTCGCGCGACGCGATCGCGCACGTGGTGAGCCACTCCTCCGCGCCGGCGTCGCGGCTGATCTGGATCTATGCCATCGCGATCGGCGCTTTCCAGGGCGTCACGTCGATGCTGGCCCTGCTGCTCTCGGCGCGGTTCGGCGTGACGGAAAAGACGATCGGCTTCTTCTTCGCCTACATCGGCGCGCTGAGCGTGGTGACGCGCGCGCTCATCCTCGGGCGGATGATCGACCGCTACGGCGAGCCCCGCCTCGCGCGAATGGGGACGATCATCCTCGCGACCGGCATCGCCCTGCTCGCGTTCATCCGCCCGCTCGCCGACCCGGCGGGAGTCGCGGCGATGCTCGGCGGCATACTGCCGGCGCGCGCGGTCGCATTGCTGCCGTACCTGCCTCTCGCGATCGCGGTGGCGTTCCTGCCGCTCGGCACCGCGTTCACCTTCCCGTGCGTGACGTCGCTGCTGTCGCGCGTGATCTCGAGCAAGGAGCGCGGTCTGTACATGGGCGTGCAGCAGACGTTCGGCGGCGTGGCGCGCGTACTGTTCCCGATCCTGTTCGGATTTCTCTACGACCGCAGCAGCGGATTGCCCTTCCTGGTCTCGGCGGGGCTGGTGCTGTTCACCGTCTATCTCGGGCTGGGCATGGATGGTTACGCGCGCCAGGACGCGAAGCCGGCGGCGGCGTAGCGGAGCCACCGCACTCCGCTACTTCGGCGCGAGCGCGCTGGCGGCGAGTGCCTCCGCTTTCTTCTCCTGGAGCGCGCTCGGTGCGCCCGTGAAGAATCCGTAAAGGTCGAGCGATACGAGGAAGCTTGGCGTCGACTTCGACTCGTTCGCGCCGAACATGACGCCGAGCTTCGCCTGTGGCCACCACAGGTGCATGTACGGCCCGATCGAGGGTGACGCATCCGACGCGAACGCCGCGATCACCGACAGGCCCCAGTAGCGCGTGTAGTCGTCGTTGTACCAGAGCCGGCCGATCCCCTCGAGCGTTGCGACGTTCGCGCGACGCAAGGCTCGGATGTTCGTGCCGACCATCTCCACACCGGCGGCCGGGTGCAGGAGGATGAACTGCGCCTTCGGCGGCTCGTACCGTTGCTTGCGCGGGTCATAGCCGAGGCCATTCAGGGCGAGCTCCCAGGGAAGCTGCGAGTAGCCCTTGCTGGCGAAATTGTCCCATCGCTCGGCGAGGGCCGTGAGGTTGCGAACCGTCGTGAGTCGTGCCTCGTCGTTGAACGAGCTGAACACGCTCGCGAGGGCGATGCTCGACCAGCAGACGCCGCGGCGCGTGTCGACCGTTGCGGTCGGAGGAAGAATCATCTGTCCCGGCCCGTTTCCAATAAGGATCGATCCGCTCGCGGGCGACTGCCCCAAGACGAAGCCGGCTGGTCGCACGCTGGATGCGAGAAACCTCGAACGATTATGCGGGGGCAGCTTCAGCAGCGCATCCACGCTGAGCGCGAGAACCTCGAGTCGCTGCTTGAACGCCGTAGCGAATGCAGCGTCATCGATGAACGCGCTCGCTCCACGCGCGGCACTGATGACCGTCGGCAGCGCTTGCTCGAAGTCACCGCGCGCGACGGCGGGCGCGACCGACGCCTCGATCGCGGCGGGATGGAACGGCTTCCACTTCTCTCCGATCTGCGCGGGACTCAGAGCCAGGACATTCTCGGTGAGGCAGTCCCGCTCGAGATCCGCCACCGTCTGTGCCTGACCGGTCACTCCGATCAGACTCGCGGCGAAGGCGAGGATGCTGATGCGTATCCTCATGCGATGGCTCCGCCGGTCGCGCCCTTGCACTTGGCGCGCATGTCCTCCACTTCCCGGAGAAATTGGACTCCGCTGGTGATCAGTGTGAACACGTCGGTGGAGCTCTTGATCAAGCTCACACGCTGCCGGCAGTCGGCGATGAAATCCTTCAGCACCTGCGGGCATGCGGGACCGGGGGTGGCGTCGTAGGTGTTAGTGGCGTGCTTCATGGTCTCCTCGGAGATCTGCGAGAATCCGAAGAGCGCGCGGAACAACCGGATGTGCACCTTGGGATCCTGCAGGTAGCGCTCGAAGGAGTGCGTGTTGAACTCGCGCACGGCGGTCGTTTCGATCTTGACGTAATCCTCTCCCTGCCACGGCGGCCGAAACGCATCGACCACCGGGAACGGGTCGAGCTCGTGGCGTGCATTGAAGAAGGTCTTGCAGTAGGGAGTCATGCTGGCGCTCGATGGACACACGACGGACGTATAGGTCGTGGGCGTCATCTCCAGCAGCTTTCCGACGTTGGCGAGCATGAAGATGCTGGTGAGCGTCTCCGTGCCCGCCAGGAAGCCCTCGCACTTCGGCGGGGGCGCGCTGCCGAGTATGGCGAGTGAATCGTGCACGACGCTGGTGCCGAGGCTGTGGGCCACGATGGTGACTTCCGCGTTGCGATCCGCTTTCTTGGCGTCGCGCCAGATCTCGGCGATGCGCTCCATCACGTGGACCTGGATGTCGGTGCGCACGAGCGAGAAGAAGCGGTAGAGGATCACATCCACCACGTGCGTCCAGAGGAAGTTGTTCTCTGTAGCGTCGGCCTTCTGCAGCCAGCCCGTGATGTCGGCCGGGACGGGGATCTGCGCGGTCCTGATCTCTTCGGCCATTGCGCGCGAGTTGTTGCCCCAGTCCTTGATACGCCGCGCGATGATGTCGTCGTAGGCGATCGACATCAGTGCGACTTTGCCATCCTCGATGCGGTCGCTGAAGCGTGGCGCGAGGCCGTACTCGCCAGCGGCGGTTCGGATGACTTTCTTCGCCTCGTCCGCCCAGGTGGCGCCGTGCGCACCCATGCCGTGGACCAGTATCACCACCTTGACCGTCATGAGTCTCCTCGGTGTCGGGACAGCGATGAGCGCATCGTGGGGGCGAGGGCGCGAGCCATCGCCTGCGCTATTTGACGGTGATCTGGAATGGCTCCGACTTGGCGCCGGGTTGCGAGCCGTTCGCGACGGCCAGTGTCACGAGGCCGGGGTTCGCGAGATCGGCTGCCTCGAGTGGCACGTACATGTCGGTGGGGGTTACGCTCGCGGGCACGACGTCGCGGGACGTGGGACGGACCCCGCTCGTGACGGACACTTTCGCTGCCGGATCGAAGCCTGTGCCGCGGACCTTCACGCGGACACCAGACGTCCCGGCGGGGATCGTCACGGGGTCGGTGCTGGTGATGGTAGGCGTTACGGGACGGCCTGACGCAGGAGCAGCCGGCGCAGGCGTGGACGCGCTGCTGGTCGTTGCCGGTTCGTTCGGATCGGCGGCGGGCGCCTTGTCGATCGTCTCGTCCTTTTTCGTGAACAGCGCTTCCGCCACCAACTGGAGCTTCTTCGTCGCCTCGCGCTCGAACATGCCCACGAGGGCTGCGAGCGCGGCAAAGCCGGCGGCGTTGGATGGAATGGCCGGATTGCTCGAGGTGAGACCGGTGCGGAACACGAAGTAGAACAGCAATCCCAACACGGCGCCCTTGAAGGGCTGCACGTAGTACATCGGTAGCCAACTGCGGTACAGCGTTCGTGTACCGACGTACCACGTGCTGGAGCCCAGTCCACGGAAGAGCGAACCAAGCGCGCCGGCCGCGAGGACGATGAGGAACACGGCGCGTTCCTTATCGTTGGCCACCTTCTGGTCTACCACAGCAACGACCGACTTCCTACTGGTGTCGGTCGTCGCAGCTGGCGACGTGACCTTGGGGCTGTCCGCCGTACGCAGGGGGCTTACGACACCGGGGGAATCTCGGCGCGCGGCGGGACTGTCGATCGGGGCCCGCGCTGGCGCGCCTGCGGCGGGCTTCACCGCGGTGGTGTCACGCTTGGCCGCGGAGTCCGCGGTAGCCTTTGCCGCGTTGAGCTTCGCCGTGTCGCTCGTGACGAATTGCGCCACGGGCGGTGTCGCGTTTGGCCAGGAGAAAAGAAGCAACGAGATGAGCGCGAGCAGCACCACGAGCTGGTAGATGATCAGCGCCCTGATCTGGCCCACGGATGCCGCCGATGCACCCGGACCGGTGCGATCCGTCATCGGCGTGACTGGTGTAGTCATGCGATGGCCTGCGAGTGAGCGACTCGCCGTAGCAGTGGCTGATCGACGAGTAGCGCCACGGCCCCATCACTCGGTGATAGAGCGGATATACGGTCCAGATGTCGCGAGGTCAATTCATACAGCTTTCACACACTGGCCGATTTCGGCACGGTTTGACTCCTCATGTAACGCCTCTGTCCGAATGATCAGGTCCGGGAAATGTTCCGGGCGCATCTCGCGCATGATCCTGTGCGTCTGTCGGCGGCAATGAGACCGCGGAGCTACGTGGGTTGCGTCCATTTCCTTCACCCTTGGCGCTCCTCGCTCGCTCAACACAACCACGAAGGACGATGTGAGTCGGCGCTCGACGAAGGTGTTGTCACTCTCACCAAATACTTGGAAAGGACTGCGGCGCTTCGGGACCGATGGATCGGAGGACGCGAGTACTTCGATCCGTGGTTTCGTGGTCATACCGATGCGGCATTGCCTCTGACGCCCCTTGTCCTTCGCCTTTAGCTACCGGAGGACGAAGACGAGATACGAACGGAGTTCAAGGGGGGCGGCGCACAAGCTGCTTCCCCTCACGTTGGCTGCACGCTTCGGAGCCGTTGCGAGCCTACTCTCGCCCGTCGAGGAAATCGGTGACGAGGTCCGTGAAAATCCCCACCCTTCGATCGCTCACGTTCGGCGTCATGATCTCGCCAAGGTAGCTGCCGTGCGTGCCTGGGAGCACGCACAGCCGCGCGTGCGGCAAGGTGCGCGAGAGTGCGAGCGCGTGCTCGGGACGGATGACGTCCTTATCACCGACGACCACGAGCGTCGGTGCCTGAATGCCGCGAATCGACTCGTCGGGGATGTCCTTGAATGCGAGCATTCGTTTGGCGTCGCGGTCGTGCATCGCGCGCACGCCCGTCTGACTCGGGTTGATCCTCAGATACGCCGCCTCGTACGGCTTAGGCATGTCGGCGTAGGTGCCCTTCTCGATGAAGTCCCAGAAGCCCGCCTGCATCCCGTCGCGCTTGTAGTTCGACGAGGCGATCACGAGACGATTCACCTTCCCCGGGTGCCGGACGGCGATCTGCAATGCGGTCGTGCCGCCGTTGCTGAAGCCGAGGATGTCCGCCTTCGGCACCTGGAGCGAGTCGAGCAGCGCCGCGACGTCATCGGCGTCCTGCTCGAAGGTGAACGGTCTGTCGACATCGCGCGTGTGGCCGTGGGCCTGCACTTCCACCGCGATCACGCGACGGCTCCGTGACAGCTGCGGCAGGACGCGACCGAAGTTCGTGCCGATCGTCGAGCCGCCGCCGTGGATGAGGACGAGCGGCGTGCCACCCACGCCGTGGAGCTCGTAGTACATGCGGAGTCCGTTGACCAGGGCGTAGCCTGAGCGCGGGCGCGCGGGTGCGAAGTTGCGCGAGTGCGCCTGGCTCACGACAAGCGCCGGTATTGCGACGATGGTCGCGAGCGCAGTGCTCAGGATGACAATCGCGCTTCGCATCTCACCCCTCCTCGCGCAGTGCGCGTTCGAGGTTGTCGAGCAGGTCCTTCGCGCCGCGCTCGCGCTCGGCGATGCCGTCTAGGCCATTGAGGTAGACGCCCTGTTCAATGAAGCGCATGCGTGTGCCCGTGCCGTCCGGCGAGAGCTCGAGCGTGGCGAGCGACACCGAGATGCGGCGTCCACCGAGCTGCATCGCGTAGCTCCACACGATTCGCTCATCGGGAATGATGTCGTGGTAGTACGTGTCGTTGCGGTGCGGCGTGTCACCGGGCGGCCCGCCCCGCCACACCTCGCGGCCGCCGACGCGAAAGTCGATCGTGTGCTCGGCGACCTCCCATCCCTCGACGCACCCGAACCAGCGTGCCTTCTTCCTCTGGTCGGCGAATGCAGCGAACACGCGCGCGGGCGGCGACGCCAGCCGGCGCTCGATGACGAAGGTGTCGTGCTGCGCGGACGCCGTGCTCATGATCGTCTCCGTGTCCTCGGTGCCCTTGCCTGCTTCGCATCCTCCGCTTCTTCCTCTGCGAGCAACGTCTCCAACCGGTCGAACCTGCGCTCCCACGCGGCGCGCCGCCTGGCGAACCATCCCTCCGCCGCTGCGAGCGCGTTCGGCTCGATCCGGCACATCCGCACCCGCCCCGTCTTCTCCGACCGAACCAGACCGCTCGTCTCCAGCACCTGCAGATGCTGCATCACCGCTGGCAGCGACATCTCGAGCGGCTCCGCGAGGTCGCTCACAGACGCTGGCCCTCGACTGAGCCGCTCCACCATCGTGCGGCGCGACGGATCTGCAAGCGCGTGGAAGACGACCTCGAGCGCAGGATGGTTAAGCATTGACTTAACTATATAGCCATGGGATCGATTGTCAATGAATCGATCCTCGGGTGGCCGACAGGCGTCGAGAACGGTGTTCGATCGGAGGAGGCGGATGCAGCGGATGCTTACCGCCAAAACAGCGGGGGTGCGCTACGCGAACGACTATGGCCGCAGATACTCCCGCAGCGGGTTCGAAGCGCCGAGCGAGCGCAAGCCCTCGACAACAGCGCGGGCATTCAACTCGGCCCCACGAGCCGAGGAATGCAGGTTCGCATCCCCGAACAACGAATCGACCCGCGCCGGCGGCATCGTGTCCATCTTCGCCGATGCGATCTCCGTGAGATTCACGAACGCCACGCGCTCCTCGCGCGCCACCTGCTCCGCCCAGTCCGCGAATCCGTCGCGGTTGCGCTCGATGCGACCGTCCTTCCAGAACTTGCGCGGCGTCAGCGAGTTGATGATCGGCGTCGCCCCGCGAGCGCGGGTCTCCCGCACGAACTTCCGCAGGTATTCGCCGAAGCTGTACACGACCTCGCCCTTCTGCTTCGTGATCAGGTTGTCGACGATCACCGAGTCGCGCCCGATGCCGCGCACAACCCCGCGCGCGCGGAGGGTGTCGTTCACCGGGCTCGCGTCGTTGTGGCCGAACTCCACCATCACGAAGTCGCCCGGCTTCAGCAGCGCGAGCACGCGGTCCCAGTAGCCCTGCGAGGTGTAGGTGCGGGCACTCAGCCCGCCGACCGCGCGATTCAGGACGTTGATGCGTGTCGTGTCGAACCAGGGCGCCACGAAGTCTCCCCAGCCCCACTGGCCGTTCGCGCCGTCACCACGGCCGTTACGCACCGTGGAGTTGCCGACGAGGAACAGCGTCGGCCGCGCGCGGTCGGCCGGATGGCCGAGGCCCAGGCCCACGAGCGGATCTGGCCTCACCTCGGCGCCCTTCGCCGAGAGCAGGTCGCGCACGGGACTCGGCCGCAGCGCCTTGAGCGCCGACACCACGGTGCGCGCGTGCAGGTCCGCGCCCTCGGCGTTGAAGTGTGCGTAGTCCTGCACGTACATCGTCTTCGTGCGCTCGGTGCCCATCGGCTGGAGCTGATCCGCGACGAGGTTGGTGAGGTCGATGAAGCGGACACCCGCCGCGCGCGCCACCTGCGCCGACCAGGTGCCGTACCAGCCGGAGCCGCGCTCGATCTGACCGCCCTTCCAGAGGTTGCGCACCGTCAGCGAGAGGACGATCGGCGTCGCGCCCTTCGCCTTCGTCTCGGCGATCATCTTGCGCAGGTACCAGCCGAACGAGTGCACGACCTCGTGGCGCTTCGTGATCAGGTTGTCGATCGCAACGGAGTCGTCACCGAGTCCGGGGAGCGAGCCGCGCGCACGCAGCGTGTCGTTGATCGCGCCGCCGTCGTTGTGGCCGAACTCGATCAGCACCACGTCGCCCGGCTTCACGTGGGCGATCAACTGGTCCCACAGTCCCTCGCTGACGAAGGTCCGGCTGCTGCGCCCGCCGCGCGCGCGGTTCACGACGTTCACCTTGGCCGTGTCGAAGTACGCGGCGAACGGCACGCCCCAGCCCTGCTGTCGCTCTCCCGCACCGCGCGCCGCGGTGGAGTTGCCGGCGATGAAGATCGACGGACGCGCGATGCTCGGCGCGGACGTGGTGCGTGTGGCGGACGACGTCGATGCGACGGGTACGGAGGTTCGTGCGCAGCCAGCCGCACCGAGCACGCCGGCGGCGCCGGCGATCAGCGCGACGACGGCCCGCCGCAGCCCGCTCACTTCTCCTTCGTGTTCTCCTGGAGGCCGGGCTCGCTCGCCAGCACCGCGCGCGCGATCTCGACCATCGGCACCGAGCGGTCCTGGCTCGTGCGCTGGAGGATGCGATACGCCTCCTGCTCCGACGAGCCGGTGCGGCGCATGAGGATCCCCTTCGCGCGCTCGATCGTCTTGCGGTTCTCGAGCGCGCCACGCGCGGCGGCGGCGTCCTTCTTCGCCGTGCTGAACTCGCGCGCGCGGCTCACCGCGAGGCGGAGCGTCGAGTCGAGCACGCGGGGCGGCGTCGGCTTCGGCAGGAACGCGATCGCCGCCGTCGCCGCGATCTCGCGCTCGCTCAGCGAGATCGTCTGATCGCCGCTGAACAGCACCACGGCGACGCCGGGCACCTGCGCCGCGATCTGCTCCGCCGCCTCGATCCCCGAGCCATCGGGCATGTGCACGTCGAGCAGCACGACATCGGGCACGACGTCCTTCGCCCGCTCGATCGCATCCCGGCCACCCGTCACCTCGGCGACGACCACGTGACCCATGGAGTTCAGCAACTCCACGAGCAGGGCGCGCGAGTTGTCGTCGTCTTCGGCGATGAGGATGCGGATCGAGCCCGTATCAGCCATGTCGATGGTAGCGGAGAAAGGAGTGCGACTGCAGCGCTGAATCTGGGTCCTTTCACCCCTCTCCCGCAATCTGCGTCAACAAATCAGTTGCACCGACGGGCTTCCGGAGGGTGAAGTCGCAGGCAGGGTCCTGCTCGTTACGCGGCTCCCATCCGGTCACGACGCCGATGCGGAGCGTCGGACGAATCTCGCGGCCGAACGCGACGAGATCCCATCCGCTGCCATCAGGAAGTCCGATGTCCGTCACGAGTACGTCGAGTGGTTCGTGGACGTTGGACAGCCGAGCTTTCGCTTCCTCAACCGACCGGACCGCTTCCACGGTGTGGCCATCACTCTCGAGGAGCGACTGCATGAACTCCCGGCTGTCGATGTGGTCCTCCACGAGGAGCACGCGTCGCGGCGTGCGCCGCGGGGGTGCATCGACGTTCGCCTTCGCGCCGGGCGAGGTGGGCGGAAACACCAGACGCACCGTCGTCCCTTCGTCCGGCGCCGACTCGATCTCGGCACGTCCGCGATGCCGGCGCGCGATGCCGTACACCTCGGCGAGGCCGAGACCGGTGCCATTCACCCCTTTCGTGGTGAAGAAGGGCTCGAAGGCGCGCTCGCGGACCTCCGCCGACATCCCCGTGCCGGTATCGCTCACCGCGACGCTCGCTTCGGTGGATGTGAGCCGCGTCACAATTCGAAGCGTGCCGCCGCCGGCCATCGCATCGAGCGCGTTCTGCACGAGGTTGAGCAACGCCTCGCGCAGCTCACCGGCGATGCCGCGCACGAGTGCGCCGTCGGCGAGCGTCTGCTCGAGCTTCACCACACCGCCCTTCGCGCGCTCCTGCCAGAGCGGCCGCGTCATCGCCACGACCTCCTCGACCATGACCGACAGATCGACGACATCCTCGCGCGCGCCGAGCAGCGGCTCCTGCCGGATGAATCGCCCGACGCGCGCCGCGGTGGCCGCGCCCGTCTCCGCGGCGCGCGCGATCCGCACGGCGTAGTCGCGCACCGCCGCCGGATTCTCGGCGTTCATCTCGAGCAGGTACGCCGCCGCCATGATCGGGTTGAGCGCGTTGTTCACGTCGTGCATCACCCCGGCGGCGAGCTGCCCCACGGCGGCGAGCCGGCGGTCGCGCGCGGCGGCCTCCTGAAGCGCGAGCAGCTCGCGGGTGCGCTCCTGCACCATGCGCTCGAGCCGCTCGGCTTCCGTCTGCACGCGCTGCTGGAGGCGCGTGCGCTCGGTGACGTCGCGCTCGACGGTGACCGCGCCGCGAACCCGCTTGTGCGGATCGTAGAGCGGGTTGGAGTTCACCTCGATCACCGCGGGCTCCCCGCCGCGCCGTACTTCGAGCGTCTCGCCGCGCACGCGCTCGCCCCGGAGCGCGCGAGCCGTGGGGTGTTCGTGCACGAACAGTGTCGTGCCACCGAGCGTACGGGGCCGGTCCAGTTGCCAGAGCTCGCGCAGCGTCTGCGGGTTGCCGGGCACATGCTCCTGCTGCGCCTGCGCGTTGGTGCGCACGGTCCCACCTTCCGCGTCGACGACACGCACCGAGTCGGGGAGCACGTCGAAGATCGATTCGAGCTGCGCGACACTGCGCGCGAGATCCTCGCGGAGTCCTTCGCGCTCGGTGATGTCGCTGCCGGCGAAAAGGAGCCCACGTCCGCCGCGCGCGTCGAGCAGGGGCGAGAACGTGGCCTCGACGAGACGACGCCCGCCACGGTACTGGAAGGGCACGCGCACCGAGACCACCGGTACGCCGCCAGTGGCGATGTCGACCTGCTCGGTGACGTCGGCCAGCGCGTTGGGGAACGCGTCGTACACCGAGCGCCCCACGGCCTGCGTGACGTCCAGCCCCGTGAGGTCGCGGTACCGCGCGTTCGTCGCCGCGAGCTGCAGCGCCCCGTCGAACACCGCCACCGCCAACGGCACCGCCTCGAGCAGCGCGTCGAGCCGGGCGTACTCCTGCTCGGTAGGGGAGAGCGTGGCCATGGGGAACGTTGGCGTCGGGTCGGGGTGAGGTCAATCGGACGGTGAGTTGGTGAGTTGGATAGCGTGTTGGTTGGTCGGTTGATTGGTGAGTTGACGACGAATGGCCACGATCCGGCTTAGAAATCTCTCAGCAAAGTTTCCATGCCGGTTCGTGGCTTTGTCCTTCAACTCACTTCCAAACCGACCAACGAGCCCACGATCCAACTCACCAACTCACCGTCTCCGGGATCCAACTCACCGACGCACCCCGGTTCACCTACCACTTCCCCGGCACCGGCGGCCCACTGCCCGCCTCTTCCCAGCCCGCCCCCGTGATCAACCTCGCTCCACGCTCATACGTGAAATAGCTGTACCCCCACTCCACGAGCACGCTGAGCCGGTTGCGGAAGCCGGCGAGATACATGATGTGGAGGAAGAGCCAGAACCACCACGCCAGGCTACCGGTCAGCTGAAAGCGGCCGAAGTCGGCGATCGCGCGATAGCGGCCGATCGTCGCGAGGTCGCCCTTGTTGCGATATCGGAACGGAATCCGATCCCGCTGCTCGAGGTCGCGGCGAATGTTCTTCGCGGCGTGCGCGCCCATCTGCATCGCCGCGGGAGCGACGCCGGGAACGGGCTTGCCGTCGGTGGTCGTCGCGGCGAGATCGCCGATCACGAACACCTCGCGCCGCCCGGGGACGCTGAGATCGGGCTCGACCTGCACGCGTCCCGCCCTGTCGAGCGTCGTGTGCAGTTCACGGCCCAGCGGCGAAGCCGCGTTCCCCGCGGCCCAGAGGATCGTGTGGGCGTGGATGCGCTCCCCACCCGCCACCACGTGGTGCGGGCCAATCTCGGAGACGATCGTGTTCGTTCGCACTTCCACGCCGAGATTCGTCAGATCGCGACGTGCGTGCTCGCTCAACCCCTCCGGATACGTGGCGAGAATCCTCGGTCCTCCCTCGACGAGGACGACGCGCGCTGTCGACGGATCGATGCGGCGGAAGTCGTGGCCGAGCGCGTGGCGGGCGATCGTCGGCAGCATCCCTGCCAGCTCCGTCCCCGTCGGCCCGCCACCGACCACGATGAACCGCAGCGATGCGGCACGCTCCTCGGGATCGTCGGTGGCCTCGGCGCGCTCGAACGCGGAGAGGATGCGCCGGCGCAGCTCGATCGCGTCGTCGATGCTCTTGAGACCGGGCGCGAGGGCCTCCCACTCGGGATGACTGAAGTAGGCGTGTCGAGCGCCGGCGGCGACGATGAGATAGTCGTAGCCGTGCTCGCGCCCCCCCGACGTCTCGACGACGCGCCGGTCCACGTCGATGTGCACGACCTCCTCCATCAGCACCGCGGCGTTCGCCTGCCTGCGCAGCAGCCACCTGATCGGCGCCGTGATGTCCGTCGGCGCGAGCGTCGCCGTGGCCACCTGATAGAGCAGCGGCTGGAACAGGTGATGGTTCGTGCGGTCGAGAACCAGGACATCGACCGCGTCGCGCTTCAGCGCGCGCGCCGCGTACAGCCCGCCGAAGCCGCCGCCGATGATGACGACGCGCGGCCGCCTGCGCTCGCGCACCCAGGGCGTGAGCTCCGCGCTCATGGCTGCGCCGCGCAGCTGCGCAGCCGCGGCGCGAGCCCCAGCCGCAGCGCACGGATCGCGTCGATCGCGAGGCCGGCCATCTGCTGCGCGCCGCGCGGGTTGAAGTGGGTGTCGTCGTGCACGCCGGTGGGATAGTTCGGGTTCGCGCCGGGCTCGAGGTGCAGCCAGAGCGCGCGCGACGAGTCGGGTCCGAGACGCTCGACCAGCGCGGCGCTCGCGCGCGTCATGTCCACGAGCTCCGCCTTCCGTTCGCGCGCGGCCATCCGGGCCGCCTCGGGATACTCACCGTGGGTGTCCACGAGCCGCACGCCCTCGAACCTCCGACGGACCACGGGCGTGAACACCACCGGGTGCGCCCGCTTCCCGCGCACGTCGTCGACGAAGCGCACGAGGTTGCGGCGGTAGTCCTCGGGCGAGGCGTGTCGATCGGTGCCGACCTTCTCGTCGTTGTGCCCGAACTGGATGAACACGTAGTCGCCGTCGTGCAGGCTGTCGACGATCGCCTTCCACCGCCCTTCGGCGACGAACGACCGTGTGCTGCGTCCGTTCATCGCGCGGTTGGCGATGCGCACCTCGGTCGAATCGAAGCAGGGTTGGAGCGCTTCGCCCCATCCAGTCTCGGGTCGTTTGCCGGGCTGCTTCTGCGCCATCGTCGAGTCACCAGCGAGCCACACGGTGATCGGCTGCGCGCGCGCGCCGACGAGAACGAGGACGACGACAGGGACGACGAGCGGGCGGAGGAAGCGGAGACGTGGCATGGCGCGAAAGCTATACCGGCCCGACATTGCCTCGCACGAGGTCGGAGCGAGGCGGACCGCGACGTCGGGAACCGGCCGCGTCCGAGGTCAGCCGTGACGCACGCGCACCACCGGGCGCACCCCATTCACCGCCAGCGACGGTGAGCGTCCCGCGCAATGCGGGGAGTGCACTCCGCCCATCACGAGCGGCACTCTGTCGTCGTCGCGCGAAGCGGTCCACTGCGCAACGGGCACGGCGAACCGCTCGATGCCGTGCGGTGAGCGCTCACGCGGATCGATGCGCTCGAGACCGTTCCCCCACGGGAAGCGGCGGCCGTCGGTGCCGCGAGCGGCGCACTCGAGCTCGTCCGCCGTTGGCAGCGAGACGACGGCGCCGGTGCGCGCCGAGATCTGCTCGCAGATCGTCAGCGCCTCGTCATGAGTGGCGACGAGCGGTGGATCCGGCGTGTCCGCCAGCCGTGCGGCAAGGCCGGCGTCGACCAGCGGAAGCGCGGGAAATGGGCCGAGACCTGCTTGCAGCGCGGCCGCCGCCGCGAGCGGTCGACGCGCGATGAAGAAGCCGCCGTCCGGGGTGTGCTCGCGCAGGTCTCGCGCGGCGCCATGCGGCGCGGGCTGGAGGTGGTCGCCGCCGAGGAGATGCGGTTGGGGCGACACCCAGCACATCTCGACCACACCGGAGAGCCAGGCGCTTCCATCGCGCAGGGTCAGCCCGGCCGGGAGCGGGGTCGGGAGCGGGTCGGCGAGCTCGTTCGGCGTGGCGAGCGAATGGAGCAGGAGCCACGCGGCGTCGCGCTGATCGACCGAGAGTCCGAGCACGCTGCGCACGAGATGACGCGGGGCGTCGGACAGCTGCCGCAGAATGACCTGCGCGCGATCCATGTCGTCGGGATCGGCGGATGCGAGGGATTCCGAGGCGATGATGCGCGACGCGACGAGCACGCGGATGTCGCGCTCGGTCAGGCCATGCTCCTGCGCCGATGGCAGGATCGTCTCTCGCACGACGGAGCGGAGCGGCTTGGCGCGGATGCGGGCGCTGACGAGGATCGCGCCAGCGCGGACTTCCCAGTCGGCGTCGGTGAGCGCCGACTGCAGCGTCTCGAGAATCTTGGGGTTGGCTTCCTGGTAGTCGCGGCCGAGCCAGCGCACGATCTGGCGGCGCATGCGTGCATCGCCGAGATCCTTGAACGCGACGGACCGACTGGGCAGCCATTTGCGGCGTTCGCGCGCTTCGCTCGCGACGCGGCCCACGACGGCCCGCGCGGCGGGCTCCGATTCGAGGTGCTCGATCATGTGCCGGTGACGAGACGATCCACTTCGGTGACGACCTCGTCGTCTGCCAGCTTCCTGATCTTTGCATGAACCGCGCGCGCCCGCCTCGGCGACACCGGGGACATGAGCATACCTGCATCTCGCCCGCGAGGTAAGCACCGCTTATCATCGACGAAATTGGCCTGCTTGCGACCGATGCTTCATCTGTTCATGGACGGATGTTCAGATGCTCGGCTCGACGCGATCGCCTCGAGCCGAGCATCCAGGCCATCCGCGGCTTGAAGCGCTATCCCGCCGCCGCCGCGGCCAGCTCGTTCGACTCCGCGGTCGTCGGGTCGATGATCGTCGCCACCTCCAGCACGCGATCGGCCGGGAATCCCCCGAGCCGCGCGTGCTCCAGGATCTGGGTCACGTTCGACGCGATGTAGACACAGGTGATCTTGTCTTCGGTGACGTAGCTCTGAATCCACTGGATGCTGGGTCCGAGCTGCTGCAGCGCGGCACAGGAGCGTTGGGAGATCCCTCTCAGCTCAGCGGGCGTCAGCGCCGCGGCGTTCGGGATCTCACGTTCGATGATGAACTTCGGCATCGGCTGGTATGGGAGAAGGGTCGTCGAGCGAATGGAGCGGGCGTCACTGGGCGTTGTCGCAGGTCACCCGCGGATTCCAGCTGGCGTACAGGCCGCTCGGGTTGTTCTCCCAGACCCAGACGTGGAGGGCCCACAGGTCGAACGAGTTCAGGACGAGATCCCGGCCGAAGAGCCTGGGCGCGTAGTCGTGGTGCCACTCGCTCTTCGGGATCACGTACTCCACCGCGACCAGGCGGAGCTGCCCGTTGGCCTCCGGCTCGTACAGCAGCGCCTCCGGGGTCGCCACGTTCAGAGTGCCGTCCAGCAGCTGCGTGTCGACGTAGTGGTAGCCCATCCCGCCCGCCTTGTCGGCACTCCCGTCGACCATGCACATGTTCATGAACAGGAAGGTGTAGCCGGCGTCCTTGGCCACGGCGTAGCGGTGGAACCGCGCCGTGGACGCGCGGAGCGTGGCCAGATCCTTGTTCTCGGCCGCGGCCTTCGCCTCGCTCGCCTGGCTCGCCGTCAGCGCCGCCTCCGGAGAATTCGCCGCGGCGATGGTGGTCGCGGCCGGCTCGCTGCAAGCGGCGAGCAGCGTGATCCCGAGCAGCAGCAGTGCAGTCCGTCTCATTGTGGCCTCGTGTGGTGTGGGTGATCTTGATCGGTCCCCCAACATGAGCCGGGTCGGTTAGCTGCCTCTTTCCTATGGAGTTAGCTGAGAATTAGCGTGTCAGGTGAGGCGATGGTCACGGTCCAGCTGCTCGGGGGCGCGGCGCTGCGCTCCGGCGACATGCCAATCGGCGGCCCGCCGGCGCAGCGCCATCGCATCGCTCTCCTGACCCTCGTCGTCGTCGCCTGGCCGCAGCCCCTCTCCCGCGACCGGGCCGTGGCGATGCTCTGGCCCGAGCGGGATACGGCGAACTCACGCCGGCTGCTCAACCTCGCCGTGCACGTGCTCCGTGGCGCGCTGGGTGACGGGACCATCACCTCCTCGGGCGACGCTCTGCTCCTGAATCCGGCGCGGGTGCGCTGCGACCTGCACGAGCTGCGCATCGCCATGGCGTCGGGCGACCTCGAGGGCATCGTTCACGGCTACGCGGGCCCATTGCTCGACGGCTTCCATCTCGACGACTCGATCGAGTTCGAGTACTGGCTCGGAGAACGGCGGAGGGAGCTCGATCACGCCTACATCGCCGCCCTGCGTTCGCTCGCCGAACTGCAGGAGCGGTCGGGCGACGTGTACGGCCGCGTCTCCACCGCCAGGCGGCTCGTCGCCGCCGACCCGCATTCGAGCGTGTACGCGCTCGCGATGATCCGGGCGCTCGAAGCGGCGGGCGACCGGTTCGGCGCGATCCAGCATGCCGCCGATCACGCACACCGGCTGAGCACGGACCTCGAGCTCGAGCCCGACGTGGAGGTACAGGCGTTGGCGGAGCGGCTGCGCACCGCGCCGTCGACGCGAGCCTCCGCATCGACCACCGCCGTTCGCAAACCGTTGCCGTCGGTCGCCGTGATGCCGTTTCGCAACCTCAGCACCGATCCCGAGAACGCGTGCTTCGCCGACGGCATCACCGAGGACGTCATCGCGAACCTTTCGAAGATCCGCGCCCTCAAGGTCATCTCGCACACGTCGGTGATGCACTTCAAGGAGCGGCGGCCTACGCTCAAGGAGATCGGCGTCGCGCTCGGCGCGACCGTGGTGCTCGCGGGAAGCGTGCGTCGGGCGGGCGACCGGGTGCGCATCGTGGCCCAACTGATGGACATCGACAGCGATCGGCACCTCTGGTCGGAGACGTACGATCGACAGATGGTGGACATCTTCTCGATCCAGTCGGAGGTCGCGCTGCAGATCGCTTCGGCCCTGGAGGCCGAGCTCTCGCCTGACGAGCGCACCCGGGTGCGACACGAGCCGACCGCCGACCTGCAGGCCTATCATCTCTTCCTGCAGGGACGGCAGCTGCACGCCCGTTACACCACGGAGTCGATGCTGGGCTCCATCCCGTACTACGAGCGTGCGATCGCGCGCGACGCCGGATTCGCGTCCGCGCACGCGGGCCTGGCCCTGTTGTACGCGGAGCTGGCCGAGGTCGGGACGCTCGCGCCAGAGCCCGCGTACGCCCGCGCCGCCGAGGAGGTAGCGCACGCACTGCGGCTGGATCCGGATCTCGACTCCGCGCACTGCACCCTTGGGTTCATCAGGGCGGTACGCGACTTCGACTGGATCGGCGCCGAGCAGGAGTTCGAGCGTGCACTCGAGCTCAATCCGAACGGCGCCGAGACGTGCGACATGTATGGACGCGTCTGCGCGGGGATCGAGCGCTACGATCAGGCGATCGCGCTGCTGGAGCGTGCCGCGGCGCTCGATCCACTGGTGCACCGCATCGACATCGTGACGACGCTTCTGCGCGCGGGCCGCATCGACGAAGCGATCGCGCGCGGTGAGGCCGCCCTGGAGCTCGAGCCGCACGAGCGCACCCGGGCAACGCTCGGGTGGGCCTACTTCCTCGAGGGCCGGCGTGAGGAAGGGCTGGGCCAACTGGAGCGCGCGGTGGCGATGGCGCCCGAGACGTTGATGTGGCTCGCGCAGCTCGGCGAGGCGCACGCGATGGTGGGCAACGAGGCGCGGGCGCGCGAAATCCTTCATACGCTTGAGGAGCGCTCCCGCGAGACCTACGTCCCTCCGTACTACTTCGCCTACGTCCACACCGGTCTCGGTGAGGCCGAACGGGCCCTGGGCTACCTGGAGCGCGCCGTAGCCGAGCGCGCCGGGCCTGCCTACTCCATCAAGGGATCGTTCCTGTTCGCGCCGCTGCGCACGCACCCGAGGTTTCGCGCGCTACTCCGGGAGATGAAGCTGGCCTGACGAACACCTCCGCGCGGGGCCGAGGCGGTCAGCGCTCGACACGGACCGTGAACTCGTTCGAGTGCGTGAGTGCCTCGTTTCGGATCGGGCAAAGTCCCTCGGTGGGACAGCTCCGCACGCCGAAGACCATCCTGAACTTCCCTTCGAGGATGCGATCGAGTGGCTGATGCGTGGTTCCGTCGAACGCGTTCGGTCCGCGCAGGTCGAGCTTGCCGACGTACGTCTCCCCGGGGCCGACGCGGATCGGCCGGTCGTGGCCGACGCAGGCCAGGTTCGCGTTGTATGCCACGCCGCTCGATGTGACTCGTCCGGCCGGCACCACCGAGTAGATCGGGGTGCGATCGTCCGGACGGCAGGTCCAGAGGTAGACCGGTGCGCGCGTCGGGTTGCCGTAGCGAATGACTATCGTGAACCCGTACACCACTACTCCCGGCCAGGGCTCGTCGAGACGTCGTGCCGAATAGAGCGTGAGGTCGGTCGAGAGCGCGCGGGGGTAGTCGCCATCGAAGATCGCGACTTTCAGCCCGTCAGGGCCGGTCACGACGATGGCGCTGCAGCTCAACACAGCACCGAGAGACAAGACGAGCGTCGAGCGGTGAAACATGACCGCACCTGCTCAGCGGCCGGCGTTCACGACTCCTTCGCCGGCAATGAACCGTCCTTCCAGCCACCGCGCACCGATCGTGATCGCGAGGACGAGCAGGATGAGCAGCACGCTGTATGCCGCCGCCGTACCGAATGCCGTGTTCCGTACTTGCGAGAGGATCTCGACCGAGATCGGCCGGCTCGCATGCGTATACAGCACCACGCTGGCCACGAACTCACCGACCGCGGCGACGCCGGCCAGCATCGTGCCCGCGACGAGCCCCGGACGCGCCGCCGGGATCACCACGCGGCGCAGCGCGAGCCAGCGCGAGGCACCCAGCCCGCGCGCGGCATCCTCCAGCGTCGGATCCATCTGCCGCAGCGAGCCCTCGACCGCGCTCGTCACCAGCGGGATGTTCCGGACGAAGTAGGCGAGCGGCAGGATCCAGAACGTGCCGACCAGCAGCACCCGAAGCTGCGCGGGCGCGTTGCGGTCGAACGTCGCCGCGAGCCCGAGCGCGATCGCCGTTGCGGGAATCGCCCACGGCAGCGCCGCGAGGAGCGCGATGGCGCGCCGGCCCGGCGCGCGCGACAGCACCACGATGTACGCGATGGCGAAGCACACCACGGCATTCGCCGCGGTCGCCGCCGCCGACATCCCGATGCTGTTCGTGATCGGGCGCCACAGCTGTCGCTCGGTGGCGAGACGCCGGTAGTTGTCCAGCGTGTACTCCGGCGGCATGATCTGCGTCGTCCACGCGCCGTCGCGCGCGAAGCTCACCAGCACCACCATCGCGTGCGGCAGCACGAGCAGCACGACGAGCGCGAACGCCAGCGGGGGCAGCACGGTGCGCGCCACCCCCGATCGGAGTAGCTGACGCATCGCGCGTCCCTTCCCCGCCACGCTGTACTGCCGCTTTCCCTCGAGCCGCCTCAGCAACAGCAGCGCCAGCACCGCCGTCACGGCGAGCACGGTGGTCTCCACGTACGCGAGCCCGAGCGCGCCGTTCAGCTTCGACACGAGAATCTGCGTCGCCAGCACCCGCGCGCCGCCGCCGAAGATGTACGGCGCCGAGAACGAGCCGAGCGCGCTCATGAACACGAGCAGCATCGCGCCCGCGAGCGACGGCGTGAGCAGTGGCAGCGTGACGCGGCGCAGCGTGAGCGCGCGCGACGCGCCCAGCCCCGCCGCCGCCTCGTCGAGCGTCGTGTCGTAGCGCTCCAGTCCCGCGCTCACGAACAGGAAGACGTAGACGTACATCGTGTACGCATGCACGAAGATCACCGCCGGGATCCCGCTCAGCGTCCACGGTGGGGCGTTCAATCCGAGCACGCTCTGCACGGTGCGCGTGATGACACCGCTTTCCCCGTAGAGGAATAGAAACGCCAGCACGCCGACGAGCGGCGGCAGCGCCGCGGGCAGCGTGGCGACGCCGCTCAGCACCCGCCGTCCGCGGAACTCCGCGCGCGACAGCAGGAACGCGAGCGGTACGCCGATGAGCAGCGCCCCGATCACCGACCCGATCGACACCACGACCGTTCCCCAGAGGGCGTCGCGATCCGCGGGACTCGCCGCGAAGTCGCGCCAGTCGCCGAGTCCGCGCTCGAAGCTGCCGACGATGATCGCCGCGTTCGGGTAGACGACGCTCCAGAGCAGCAGCGCCAGCAGCACCGCGGCGATCCACGCCGTCGCCCAGCCGCCCGACGGGCGCCTGAGCCGTACCGCGCGCATCATGGGCGCACGGTGGCGATTGGTTGTCCCGAGAGTCGCACGCGCACCGTCTCGCCCTCGGGCGCGCCGACACCATCCCCCATCACCTCCACCACCGCGCCACTCTCGAGCCGCACCCGATAGACGGTATGCCCACCGGCAAACCGCCGGCCGGCCACGGTCCCCTCCCACGCAGGTTGCTCGTCGTTGTCGACGAACTGGAGCGACTCGGGACGCAGCACGGCGATGAGATGACTGATGTCTCCCTGTTCGTTCGAGACGCGCGCCGGTGCCGCGAGCGCCACGCTCCCGACGGTGACCCACACGCCGTCGCCCGTGCGCTCGGCGGGGAGCAGCGCCGCGCGGCCAACGAACTCCGCCACCTCGCGCGTCGCCGGCGAGTGATACAGCTCCTCTGGTGTACCGAGTTGCAGTAGTCTCCCGTGGGCAAGCATCGCGATCCGGTCCGCGACCGCGAACGCATCCTCCTGGTCGTGCGTCACGAACAGCGCGGTCACCCCGGAGCGCCGCAGCGTCGTGCGCAGCTCGTCGCGCATCGTCTGCCGCAGCGTGGGATCGAGGTTCGACAACGGTTCGTCGAGCAGCAGCACCCGCGGCGAGATCACCAGCGCTCGCGCGAGCGCCACGCGCTGCTGCTCGCCGCCGGACAATGCCTGCACCTGGCGTCCGGCTTTTCCGTCGAGCCCCACGCCGGACAATGCTTCGCGCGCCTTCGCCAGCCGCTCCGACTTGCTGACGCCGCGCGCCTCGAGCCCGAACGCGACGTTCTGCTCCACCGTCATGTGCGGGAAGAGCGCGTAGTGCTGGAACACCATCCCGAAGCCGCGCCGCTGCGGCAGCTCGTGGGTGATGTCGCGCGTCGCCCCCGACTCGTCGGTGAGCACGACGCGCCCCGAGTCGGGGATCTCGTAGCCGGCCGCGATGCGCAGCGTCGTGGTCTTCCCTGACCCCGACGCACCGACGAGCGCCACGAGCTCACCCGGTGCGATCGACAACGACACGTTGTCGACCGACGGCTCCGGATTTCCCTGGTAGCGGCGCGTCACCCGGTCGAGCGCGAGCGCGCTCGCCCGACGCTCTCCGCGCGCGGCGTCGCGCGAGGGGCTCACTTGCCTCGCTGGCTGTTGCGGATGTTGCTGTCCCAGTACTTCATCCAGCCGTCGAGGCTGTCGGCGAGCAGCTTCGCGTCCAGCGGCATCGGCTTGAGCTCGGTCTTCGCGCGGCGTACCGCGTCGGGCAGCGAGTCCACCGGCAGGTCCGTCCGCGCGGGGATGCGCAGGAACTTCACCGCCGCGTCCTGGAACGCCGCCGGCGTCGTGACGTACTCGTAGAACTCCTTCGCCGCCGCCTGCTGCTTGCTCCCGCGCACCAGCGCGATCGCGTCCACCAGCAGCGGCGTCCCGCTCGTCGGAAAGACGAAGCCGACGGGCGTCTTGGTGCGCGCCTCGAGCGTGGCGATGTCGGGCATGTTGTACAGCGTGATCACCCCCTCCTCGCGGCCAAGCTTCTGGTACAGCAGCGCGGGGTTGAGCACGTATTCCTTCGTGTTCGCGTCGAGCTTTCGCAGCCAGTCCCACCCCCGCGCCGTGGAACCGGTCTGCGCGATGGAGCGCGCGAGGATCGCCCCGAAGATCGCGCGCATCGTCCCCGATTCGACGGGGTTCCGGATGAGCACCTTGCCCTTCCACTTCGGGTCGACGACCTCGTCCCAGTCCTTTGGCACCTCGGCGGCGCTCACCGCGCGCGTGTTGTAGGCGATCACCTCGGGGGTCATGTACGTGCCGAACCAGCGACCCTGCGCGTCGCGCGCCTCGGCCGGCACCTTGTCGGCCCACGTCGGCGTGTACGGATCGAGCAGACCTTCACCCGCGGCGCGCCGAAAGATCTCCGACGGCGCGCCGAACCACAGGTCCGCCTGCGGGTTCGCCTTCTCGGCGCGAAGTCGGTCGAGGACTTCCTGCGATCCCATGTCCACCCACTGCACGTCCACGGTGGGATGCGTTGCCTCGAACCCGTTCTCGTAGTACTCGAGCAGGTCCTTGCCGTGCGGCGAGTAGACGGTGAGCACCGTTCGTCCGTCGCCTCCACTGCACGCTCCGAGCAGCGCGAGAGCCGCGAGTGCGATTCTTCTCGCGCCGCCTTTCATCGCCGGTCCCATGCGAGCCGCGCGCCGAGTGCGACCAGCGCGCCACCTGTCACCCGCTCGAGCCAGGCCTTCACCACCGGCCGGGTCAGGGCGGTGCGGAGCCGGTCGACGAAACGCGCATACAGGGAGAGCCATGCGAACCCGAGTACGTTGTGGATCATCGCAAGCAGCAGCGACGTGCGCAGCACCGGCGCGCCGGCCGGAATGAACTGCGGCAGGAAAGTCAGATAGAACAGCGCGACCTTGGGATTCAGGATGTTGGTGAGGAACCCCTGCACGAATGGGCCGCGGGAAGACACGTCGGCTGCGACTCCCTCGACTCGCTGCGCTCGCTCGGGATGACGAGAGGGGGCCTGCGCTCGCCCGGGATGACGGCCGCTGTCATCCCGAGCGAAGTCGAGGGATCTATACCCGCCGACGTGTTGCGCGCTGCGAATCGCCTGCACACCGATCCACACCAGATACGCCGCACCCACGAGCTTCACCGTATCGTACGCGCGCGCCGACGTTGCGAGGATCGCCGAGAGCCCGAGCGCAGACGCGGTGGCGTGGATGAGACAGCCCGTGAGGATGCCGAGGATCGTCCAGCGAGCGCCACGAAGGCCGAGCGCGAGCGCGTTGCGCGTCACCAGCGCGGTGTCGGCGCCGGGGATCAGCGTCAGCAGCAGCGCCACCGGGATGAACGCGAGGAGCGACGAGGTCATGGCTGCGGAGTAGTGCTCGCGGTCATCTGTCCGTTGGCGGCGATCAGATTGAGGAGCAAACGCGCCCCGCCCGGGACTCCGGCGGGCAGCTGCCGGAACAGCGCGAGCGTGGTATAGACGTACGTGCCTTTGCCCAGCGGCGCCACCAGCACGGCATGTTCGTTGGACCCCTCGCCGGGATCGTGCATCTCGAACAGCCGCCGCCAGCGCGGATCGGCGGTCGCGGGCATGTAGAGCGCGCGCTCCTGCACCCAGCCCGCGAAGTCCTGTGCCGTGATCCGGTTCGGGTACGCGAGCAGTCGGGACGACGGATCGAGCACTGTGACGGGCGCTGTCTCCTCGGTGACACGCTGCGCCGTCCGTTCGAGCGTGATCGGATAGGGAAGCAACCCTGGCACCTGCATCTCCTGCTGCCCGTACTGCACCACCACGGTGCCCCCCGCTCGTGCGAACTCCTGGAGCCGCGACGCATGCGCGGCGAGCACTGGGCTCGCCGCGAATGCGCGCGGCCCGACGACGATCGCACCGAAGCGCGAGAGCGGCGTGGTCGCGAACTCCTCGGCGCGAAGCGTCGTCACTTGCAGATCGAGCTGGTCGAGCAGCGGTGCGACGTTGTCGCCGACACCCGTGATGTAGGCGATCCGGGGATTGCGCGGCAGCGCGGCCGGGACGGATACCATCTGCACCGACGCGTACCGGTAGTAGCGCAACGGTCGGATGTGCTCGTACTCGATCGGGCTCCAACCGATCGCGAAGCGATCTTCTCCACTCGTGGCGGTGGCCTCGATGCGATGCTCGCCCGCTGGAAGCGTGCCGCGCACGTTGTAGGTCACCGTCGCCTCGCCGAACGGCCGGAGCGCCACCGCGCGCCGTGCGGAGTCCACGGTGAGCCCGGCGGGCACGGTCAGGTCGACGGTGAGCGATCGCGGCAGGCTGCTCGCCGAGCGGACGTGAAGCGCGAAGCCGCGGTTGAGTGGTACGCCGGCCCTCGCGAGCTCGAGCTCTCCATCGAATCGCACACTGATTGGCGGCACGCTGGCGACGGGACGCCGCAGCTCTCCTCGAGCGGGATCGGCGAACCGGTAGATCACGGGACTGGCGTCGACGACGAGCGGGACACCCGCGATGACCAACGCCGCTCTCGCGTGGGTGTCGAACAGACGGTTCTCGCCGATCGCGAGATTGTTCGCCTGTTCGTCTCCCCGAGGCGGCAGCGTGAACATGTCACCGACACGCTGACGCGCCATCCACCATGGATAGTCGGCGGCCGGTGCGGAGATGGTCACGGCGATGCGCGCGCTGCTGTCCGGCGCGATGGTCGTGGCGCCTCCCGCGGGCAGCGGCCCGACGTCGCCCAGCGTCCACGCGCTCGCCCCGGCGAATCGGATCTCCTGCTTACCCTGGTTGTAGACGGTGACCGTTGCCGAAATCGTGTCGCCCACTGCCACGAGCTCGCGCGATGCCGTCGCCTCGACGAGCACTCCCGCTGCGGCCAGCAGCGCCGTCTGCGCGCGGCGCTCTGCCGTCTCCAACGAAACCGCGAGGTCGCCGTTCACGTCCGTGCAGCCCGCGGCCAGGCCGTTCCGCGCGCACGGCAGCTCCGCGCGCACGGTCGTGATCAGTCGAAGCACGCGCGCCAGTGGCTCCACCATCGATCCGGGTGCGACCAGGTTCTCCACCTGCCGCACCGCCGCCACCGCAGCGGGGAGCGAATCCAGCGCCGCGCGCACCGGCGGCCGGAGCGTCGCACCGGCGAACCGGCCCCACCCTGTCCCGAGCGTCTCCAGCATCGACGTCTCGCGTGCGATCGGCGGCGACACGTGCGATGCCTCGAGCTTCACGTAGTCCATCCACGTTCCGCGCCGCTGCAGCGCGCCGAACCCCTGCGACAGGTGCTGCGACCGGCTCACCGACGCGATCTCGGCGTACGTCATTCCGCGGAAGGGACTCAGCTCCCCGACGTTGAAGCTCAACGTCGCATCCGTCGGGTTGAACCGCGCCGCCCGGTAGAACTTGCTCGGCAGCCACGCGCCGAGACCGAGCGTCGTGCTTCGTGGGAACCGCACGGTGTCCGCCGCGGCGTCGAACACCTCCCGCGCGAGGAGACCGGACACCTGATGATGTCCGTGCCCGTCGCGCGGCGTGCCGCTGAACACCGCGACGATGACGTGCGGGCGGAACGCCCGCACCACCGTCACCACGTCGCGCAGGATGGAATCCTTCACCCAGTGGGTGTAGGTCTCCTCCGCCGACTTCGAGAAGCCGAAGTCGTACGCGCGCGTGAAGAACTGCCGGCCGCCGTCCAGCCGCCGGGCCGCGAGCAGTTCCTCGGTGCGGATCATCCCGAGCAGCGGACCCAGCTCGTTGCCGATCAGGTTCTGCCCGCCGTCGCCGCGCGTCAGCGAGAGGTAGCCCGTCTCCACCTGGCGCCCGCGCGCCAGCCAGGTGAGGAGATGCGTGTCTTCGTCGTCGGGGTGGGCCCCGATCATCAGCACGCGCGTCGTCACGTCCAGCCCCGCCACGGCTTCGCCCAACGCGACTGCGCCGCGCTCCTGGGCTGAGAGGAGTCGCGGCGCGGCGAGTACGAAGATGGTCGCGGCTGCGAGGAGCCGCATCGTTCTCGTCATACCTTCGAGGTCTTTCGTTTGGCGCTGGTCGGCGCGGGGTTGAGC
>DATFOL010000551.1:0-2289 GCA_035265545.1 Gemmatimonadaceae bacterium
CGCGTAGTACAGCACGTACAGCCACGAGAGAAACCCCTGCACGATCGCCCAGAGAATGGAGTGGTGCTCGCTCCACGAGATCGCGATCGCCAGCGCGGAGCCGAAGCTGGCGCCGGCCTTCACCACCTGCGCGGAGCGCTCGCGCGTCCGCGTGCGCGGCGGTGGGCCGTCGTACACCGGGCCGGTTTGCGTCATTCGAGATCCTGTCGGTCGTGAGGGTCCGCACCGCTACATTCGTGGCTGGAACATGATGTGGGCCTTCGGTGTGCCCGGGAACATCAGCCACGGCGTGCCCTCGGCGGGCTTCGCGGAGATTCCGGTCGATGCGGCCGTGGCACCGGGCATGTAGACGACGTACAGCGCCTGCGCCTTGGACGCGGTCCCCGTCGCCGCATCGAACGCGTCCGGTGGCCCGAACAGCTGATAGAGCGACGCCGGATGCGTCGGCATCATCAACTTCCGCGCTCGCACTTCGGCGAACCGCACCGTGTCCACCTGATCGCCCTGCACTCCGCTGGCGCGCAGCGCGCGGCCGCGCGCCATGAACGGCTCGAGCGACTGGTGGTAGCACGCCACGTGGAACTGCTTCCCTCCCGGCTCGCTCGCGAGGCAGGTGAACGGTCCCTTCCCTTCTCGCAGCGCGACGAGATCGCGCCGGCCGGCCTGGTAGCCGAGCACGCGTGCGTCGGCGCGGAACTCCTGGGGCAGCGCGAGCACCGCGGCGGCGATCTGCTGCGCGGCCGCAGGTGCCGCCGCCGACGCCTGCGCGTGAACGAGGGCGGGCGTGAGTGCGAGAGCACACAGGACCACGAGACGGCGCGTCATAGGAACATCCTCCACGATGGTGTGAGTCCGACCGTCATTCACGAGGCGCCGACCGTACACGCGCGGTCGCGCGGTCCGGGCGAAGCGCTGCGTTGTCCAACTGGAACACGAACGGCCAGTATTTGCCCGTCACCAGCAGCTGCCCGGTCGCCGAATCATACGCGATTCCGTTCGCCACGCCGCCACGCGACTCGAGCCGCTTCCGCTCGCCCTCGGGGAGCAGTCGCCGGACATCGACCCAGCCGACCACGCGCCCGGTCGCCGGATCGATGCGGGCGATGAGCCCCGTCCAGTACACGTTGGCCCAGAGCTCACCCTTCACCCATTCGAGCTCGTTCAGCATGTGCACCGGCGTCTCCGCCTCGGTGACGCGGATCGTGCGCACGACGCGAAACCCGTTGGGATCGATCACGCGCACACCGCTCGTGCCGTCGCTCAGGTACAGGTGCGTGCCGTCGCTCGTCAGCCCCCACCCCTCGCCGTCGTAGGTGAAGGAATCCACCGGCGCGAAGGTGCGCGCGTCGTACACGAAGCCGCGATGCGACTTCCAGGTGAGCTGATAGATCCGATCGCCGAGCGCGGCGATCCCCTCGCCGAACTCGTGATCATTGACGTCCGAACGTCGCAGCACGCGTCCGGTCGTGCGATCGAGCTCGCGCACGCTCGAGTGTCCCTCGAGCCCTGTGCTCTCGAGCAGCCGCCCATCGTGCAGGACCAGCCCCTGCGTGAAGGCAAGCGTGTCGTGCGGCACGCGGCGCAGCACGCGCGGGACCAGCCGGGGTGTCGCGGGCGAGAACGGCACGCGCGGGACGGAGGCGTCGGCGTTGTCGCGCTGGTCGAGGAACGCGGGCAGGATCGACGCGCGCCCGCCGCTGTCGGCGTTGCGATCGTTGGCGCACGACGCGGCGAGTGTCGCGATCGCGAACGCCGCACCCGTCACGATGCGACGCGCGGTCATGGTGCGTCCGCCTGTGGCAGAGCATACGCCGCCACCACGTCGGCCTGATCCCGGTCGAACTGCCCGCCGCCGCCGGCCGCGATCACGACGTACTGTCTGCCCGTGCGCGGTCCGCGATAGGTGATCGGCGTGGCGTGCGCGCTCCCCTCGAGCCGCGCGACCCAGAGCTCCGCGCCCGTCCGCACGTCGAACGCGCGGAAGCGCTTGTCATTGGTGCCGCCGATGAACACAAGCCCGCCCGCCGTCACGATGGAGCCGCCGATGTTCGGCGCGCCGGTCTTGCCTACCCCGCGCGCGAGCAGACTGTCGTTCACGCCGAGCGGCACGGTCCACACGTAGTCGCCGGTGGCGAGATCGATCGCGTGCAGCTTGCCCCACGGGGGCCGCGTGCACGGGAGGTCGTTGTCGTCCCAGAACCGCGCGTACCCGCCACCGGGCGCCCAGCGCTCCCACTCCGGCGCCGCGCTACCTGCGCGTCGGCGGCGGATCATCCCCATCGCTCCGAT
>DATFOL010000552.1:0-10058 GCA_035265545.1 Gemmatimonadaceae bacterium
TCTCGCTTCGTGTTCTTGCGTCGCGCGCGCAGAAACTCCAGGTCCTCCTCGAGCACGTTCTCGATGCCGAGAAAGACGTAGCGAAACCCGGCGCGATGCATCAGCGGCGCCAGTGTCGCGCCGTGGTTCGCGATCGTCGACGTCATCGCCTGCACCGTGTAGTCGATGTCGTTCAACCCCGCCGCGATGATCGCCTCGCAGAGCGCCGCGAACCGCTGGACGTCGAGCACGATGTTGTCGTCGACGATGAAGATCGAGCGAACCCCGCGCTCCCGCGCGTCGCGTATGTCCGCGATCACGCGCTCGATGGAGTAGGTGAAGAAGTTGCGCCCTCGCATCTCGATGATCGAGCAGAAGCTGCAGTCGAACGTGCAGCCACGTGAAGTCTCGATCACGTCGGCGACCCGCCCGAGCACGGTGTAGCCGTCCAGGACGCGCGCCGCTCGCTGCGGTGGGCGGATGTCTCCGGCGCCCAGGTTGGCCGGCGGCCGAGCGGGTGTGTCGACGTACGCGTCGCCGTCGCGGAACGACAGACCCGGGATGTGTTCGTACCCCGCGCCCGCCTCGATCGCGCGCAGCAGCTCGCGGAAGGTGATCTCGCCCTCGCCGCGCACGATGAAGTCGGCGCCGTGTGCCGGATCCATGTACTCCTCAGGCGCGAGGCTCGGGTCATATCCCCCGACGACTATGCGCACCCTGGGCCGAAGCGAGCGCACGAGCCGGATGAGGCGGTGCGCGGTGCGACGCTGAAAGGTCATCACCGAGAGCCCCACCACGTCGGGCGCCCACTCGCTCACCAGGCGCTCCACGGTCTGCCGGACCTGGTGCTGCACGAGCACGAGATCGGCCACGGCCACCCGATGATGGGCGTCCACGTTGCCCGCGAGCGAGGCGAGCGCACCGTTGGGCATCCGGATCGCGAGCGAGGGCATGTGCTCGAACGAGTCCGGCATCGAGAAAAGCAGCACGTTCACGATAGCGCCTCCTGTGCGACCCCTCGTATAGTGGACTATTCGGAGGGAAGCACAAGACACCCGGATTGTGGGCCACCGCATACCCAGAGCTCAGCCGATGACCGAAGCGATCGACCCGACGAATCCCGTCGTCGCGCTCTGCGCGCAGGGAATGACGGCGGAAGGCACGCCGACCGAGGCGCGGCGGCTCTTCGAGCTGGCGTGGGAGGCGCGGCGTGACGACTACGACGCGGCGATCGCGGCGCACTTCCTCGCGCGGCACCAGCCCACGGCGACGGACACGCTCCACTGGAACGCGCTCGCCGTGCGACACGCCGAAGGGGTCAGCGACGGACGCGCGGCCGGGTTCCTCGCGTCGTTGTACCTGAACCTCGGCGACTCGCAGGCCAACGTGGGCGAGACCGAGGCCGCGCTGACCTCCGTGCGAGCCGCGTCGCTCCACCTCGCGGCGGTGCCGTCGGGTGGGTACCGCGATTTCGTCGCGCTGGGAATCGACCGCCTCGCGCAGCGGCTCGGCTCGCCGAGCGACACGAGCGCTGAGCAGATGAGATGATGGGTGCGGGACTATTCCGGCAGGATGGGTGATACTCGTGCGCGGGTGCGCGGGTGCGCGGGTGCGCGGGTGCGATCATGCCGCGGGCAGAACCTCTGACGCCGTCGCTGCCGGAGCAGCCTTGCTCGCCGCGGGGAGGATGACGGTCGCTGTCGTGCCCTTCCCGGACTCGCTCGCGAGCGTCACTTCGCCACCCATGCGCTGCGCGAGGTTGCGCGCGATCGTCAGGCCGAGGCCGACGCCCGAGTATCGGCGCGTCGTGCTGCTGTCGGCCTGGAAGAACGGCTCGAACACGCGCTGAATCTCTTCCTTCTGGATGCCGATGCCGGTGTCGCGGATCCAGATGTGCACCTTGTCGCCATCCTCGTCGGCGCCAAGCGTGATCGTGCCCCCCTCGCCGGTGTACTTGGACGCGTTCGAGAGAAGGCTCCCGAGAATCTGCTGAATGCCCTTCGGATCGGCCCGGACGGCGAGGTCTGACCGAGCGAGCGCGCGCTCGAGAACGAGATGCTTTCGCTCGACCTCCGGCGCGATCGTCCGCTGGACCGTGTCGAACGCGTCCACGACAGCCACGTCCCTGCTTTCAGCGGCGACGGACCCCTTCTCGGCGTCCACGAATCCCAGCATCTCGTTGATCAGCGAGAGCAGATCCCTCTCATTCTGCTCGATACGCTTCAGGGCGTTGATCTGCTGCTCGTTCAGCGGCCCGTAGACGCCTGTCTCCAGGAGCTCGGCGAACCCCTGGATGGCGTTGAGCGGGGTGCGCAGCTCGTGGCTCATCACGGCGAGGAATTGGGATTTCGCGCGGTTCGCCGTCTCGGCCTCGAGCGTCGCCACTCGCAGCCCTTCGTTCGCGATCCTCCGTTCGGCGATCGTCGCGGCGAACAACAGGCAAGTGGCGGCGACGATCGCCATGAACGTCTGCAGGAGCATGAGTCCCTGGTTCAACTCGGGCAGCACGAACGGGCCGTAGCCGAGCGCTGTCGCGACGATCGCCGCCGCCGAGACGCACAGCACCGCGGTGGCGGCGCCGCGCTGCCCAAAGCGGATCGATGCCCAGAGCAGCACGGCGACGAGCAGGTCCACCTGATGAAATGGCGTCGCGAGTGCCGGAGCGTGGAGCAGGTCGTTGAAGAAGGTCAGCGCGCTGACGACGACGAGGGCACCGACCAGCGCCGCCGACTCCAGCCGGTGGATGTCGCGACGCGCACGCGGCGCGGTGCTCCAGACGAGGATGAACGGCGCGACGAGCAGGGCACCCACCATGTCGCCGACCCACCACGCTCGCCACGTCTCGACTATCCGCGTCGGCCGCACGATGTCGCCGGCGTAGAGACTCGCGATTCCCACCGTGGCACTGATCAACGTGCTCAACATCGCGGCCCCTGCGATGAGCGCGATGACGCTGGTGAAACGCTCGAGCGTCATGCTGAAGCCAGGGACTCTTTTCAGGAGCGCTGCGCCAACGATCGCCTCGGCGGCATTCCCGATGCCGACGCCCAGTGCGACCGCCAGAGGAGCGCCCGCGAGAAGATTGGTGCTGAGCGCGCCGAGGAAAACGCCTGGCGCAACGCGGTTACCGAACAGGAGAATCGCCGCGAGCGAGATCCCCGTCGCCGGCCACACGAGCGTCGCGAACCCGGACACCGGATCGAGCGCCAGTCCGAGTCGCGCCGCGAGCACATAGAGCGCGGCCAACCCCAGATTGAGTGCCACCTGGCGCGGACGGTTGGGCATGATCCCAATCCTGCCGAGTCATTCACAGGATGGCTATGCGACTAAGTGCTCTGGTCGCTTGTGCGACGGGCGCCGGAGTCGCATTTCTCGAAACGGTCGCTCACCATCCAGCGTAGAGGCATCGTGTCCGGTCAAGGATCTGTGGGAAACGTCATCGCCGCCCTCGCGAGCTTTTTCGTTCCAGGCCTCGGGCAGCTACTTCAGGGACGGCTGCTCATGGCCATCACGCACTTCGTGCTCGCCGCCGTTCTCTGGTTCGTGCTGCTCGGCTGGGCGATCCATCTGTGGTCCGTGCTGGACGCCGCGCTGTGGAAGCCGAAGTCGTAGATCGACACGGATAAACGGAGTTTGCCGTGAATCAGCGTTAGGGCGCGACCGACCATGCGCGCAATCCTTTTCTTCGCCGGAACCGCCGTGCTCAAAGGAAGACTTGCCGCCGTCGCCGCAGTCGTTCGGAGCTGTCAAAGAGATCGTCTTCGCAGACCTGAAATGTTAGCCGCGCGGCCGATGGGGTGCCGTTTCCTCGGGTCGATCGCCCTGGCACTGTGCGTGTTGAATGGTGGTGCCGTTTCCGCCGTTCAATCGGACCCGCTTCCGGCCGCCATCAGAACCCTCGAAGCGAATGGCAAGCTGGCGGAGGCGCGGCAGCAACTGGAGGCACTGAAGCCTCCACCGGACGCCGAGGATCTCGAGGCGCACCTCGAGCTCATCGCGAAGACAACGAATCTGCTGGCGGTTGCCGAAGCATTTGCGAAGGAAGGGCTCACGAAACAGGCAACCGACGCGCTGACGCAGTTCCTGCCAAACGTGTCGAACGTCCGCGACGCCGGACTCGCTATCGCCGTGCAACGGCGTCTCACCGAACTGCAGAAGCGCAGTCCTGCGGACCTACAGCGAGAAGACGCCGTCGAGCGGGCGGCTCGCGCCGCATTGAACCGCGCCGACACGTACTTCAGTCGTGGTCTCTACCAGAAAGCGAAGGATGCGTACGATGCAGTCGGGAAGCAGACCGATCCGATTGCCGCGGAGACCAAGGTTCGGGCGAGACTCGGCGTCGAGAACGCGACGCAAAAGCTGTTCGACGACGAGCCGAACGGGGTCATGCAAAGCGTGACGCGATCTGCCCGCGACACCGTTCGGACGATCTTGCAGTGGGCGCTGACATTGCTGGTCGTTTTCGTCCTCATCTTCGCACTGCGACGAACATGGCTGAGGAAGGAGAGGAGCCTCGAACTCGTCGACTTGAGCCTGCCGGCGGCATCGCCAGCGGCGAACCGGGAGCTGGCGCAGGCGCTTCAAGACGTCATCGATCGAATTCGCTTGGCGGGACCCGGGTCCGCAAAGCTCGACGCCACCGGCGCCGGCGATGCAAAGAACGAGGTCGCCGACACGCTGCCGCCCCCCGACCTGGTCTTCGTCACCCCACCGGTCGATGCGCCGCAACTTGCGAAAGAGCTCGACGCCTTCGTCTCGTCGGCGCCAACGATCTCCGTGGGCGGGATCGGCCTCAACCCGCAGCAGCTGTGGACGTTCATCAAGGGTGTGATGACCCGTCGGCCGCGATACGCCTTCACCGGAATGCTCGTCGCCTACGACGACAGGCTGACCCTGCGGCTGATGCACGAGGACAGGCGGTTTGGCAGGAAAAACGAGTGGCGGGCGACCGCTGCGCCATCTGCATCGGCGGAGGCGCGTATCACTTGCCTGGTGGACATCGCCTGCCGGATCGTTCTCGACGGCCAGACGGCGAACGCGGTGACGAGCGACTGCGACAGCCTGAAGGAGTACATCCTCGGCCTCTATGCCATCGGCGCGAGCAGCGCAGACGCCTTCAAGACGGCATCGGTGCACTTTCAGAACGCGCTCGACAGCGACCGCGGAAATTGGCTCGCACGCTTTCAGCTCGCGCTGTGCGCACGCGGCACGAAGGACACACGCACCGCACTGCGCCATCTGAAGTGGTTCTCAGGACAGGAGGCCGCCGCCAGCACATCCCTCCAATCCCACATCAAAGAGCATCCGGACTTCCCTTATGTCCTGCAGTACCAGTTGGCGTCCACCCTGTCACTGGCCAGCGATGACCGCGAGAACCCGGAGGTCGGTCGGATCCTCGATGCGCTCGTCGCGCTCGAGACGAGCGAGGAGGGTCAGAGGCTGACTGAGGACAAGCGGCTTGCCCTGGTCATGCTGGCTCGCAGCGGCCAGAGCACCAGAGAGGCGGTGAAGGCCTCGCTGATTCGGAACGACCCGCCGGGCAGGGAATTTCTGGGCCAGGCGCGGGAGAGGCTCCGCGCGCACGTGAACTGGTTCAACAAGCGCGCCGACGCTCTTCAGCGGGCCGCGCCTTCTGGGCATCCGCTCGCCCGCGGTATCGTGCTGCACGCCTACGGCCGCATGCAGTTCTCGAGCGGTGACCGTAACGGGGCGATTGAGAGTCTCAGCGAGGCCGTGGATCTCATGCCCACCTACCCCGACGTGCACGTCGACCTCGCGAAGGCGCATCTCGAGCAGAAGGGCAAGATCGGCTGGCCGCAGCGTGTCACCACGCTTCTCGATCGAGCGCTCGCGTTGGACCCGTCGAATGCGAAAGCGAAGTTCGTCTACGCTCGCTTCTACTTCGCCGAAGAAACTCGTGACTACGCGAAGGCGGAACCCTACCTGGCTGCGGCGCCGTTCGACCCGGCGTCGCTCCTCATGCGCGCCCAGGTGCTGAACCACCGCGGCGACTACGCCGAAACGCTGGTCATGCTGGAGCGTGCAATCGCGTTGCAGGAACGAGGACCGACGTTCCGCATCCGGCTCTATGTGGACACTCTGCTCGAGCTGGCCAGAATCTACACCGACGCGAGCACCCCCGCAGACCGCAAACCGAGCCGGAATGCAATCGAACGCGCACGCCGGAGGCTGTGTGATTATGACAAGCTCTTCGACGACGACGACCGCGCGACGCGCATGTATCGGCGCGTGGCAGAAATCTACGCCCAAATTTGCGACCTGCTGAAAGCCGATCCGGGAACGTGCTATCGCCTTCCTTCCACCAATGCCGCGTCGGCGCCGGCTGTAGCTGCGCCGACGCCGGGCAGCGCGGAGCCAGCGACCACTTAGAGGTCACCATGAGAGCGCTCATGGCGATCACGCACTTCGTGCTCGCGGCGGTTCTGTGGTTCGTGCTGCTCGGCTGGGCGATCCATCTGTGGTCCGTGCTGGACGCCGCGATGTGGAAACCGAAATCCTGAATCCTCACGCGTGGCGGTACAGAATCCCTTCTGCTGCGAGGCGCCCGATGAAACGTGGAATCCGGTGGGTTGGTCCGCTGATCCTTGTCTTGGCGACGTCGATGACGGCCGGCGCGCAGGGAACGGCGTCTGAAGAGGCACGCCTACGGGCACTCGATGATCAGGAGCGAGTCGCGGTACTCAAGAGCGACCGGACAGCGCTGGAACGCCTCTGGTCGGATAGTCTCGCTGTGAATGCTCCAACCAATCGGGTAAATGTCGGCCGCGCCGCCGTCCTGGACCTCATTGCCAAAGGCGGGATGCATTACTCCGTGTTCGAACGGAAAGCGGAGGCCGTCCGCGTGGACGGTGACATCGGAATCGTGATGGGATCCGAAACGGTCGTTCCCGCTTCTTCAGGGACTGCCGCTCCGGCCTCCACTCCGCGTCGATTTACCAACATCTGGAAGAAGGAGGGCGGCACTTGGCGCATGATCGCGCGTCACGCAAACGTGATCGCTCCCTGAAAGGGCGATACATGTCGGGAAGTCGCCGCGGCTCGGCCCGGGCGTCGGGCCGCACTCTGACCGGTATCGAGGTACCACACCTTACTGCGGAGGGGCCATGGTGATGCTTGTGGAGTTCTACAAAGAGGGCGAGGGCCGCCTCTGCACCTGGTTCGCGACGCCGCCGCACCGTCGCTCGTTCCAGGGTTCGACCATGGCGGCCGGCCGCGATCTGCCCCACGACCTGACGCAATTCACGATCGAGCGCGCGCTGGACATTCGCGACGGCTTCTGGGGGCTGCTGGCCCACGGCGCTTCGTTCAGCAGCGTGCGCGGTCGAAAGCCGACCCAGTCAGGGCGGGCGCTCGTGCGCGCGCACAGCGCGGCGCTGATGGTGGTGGAGAGCGTGGTGAGCGGGCACTATCTCGCCTGGCAGCGGAAGGAGCCGACTCTCCTCCGGGGCACGCTCGACGCGATGTACGCGCGGTGGCTGGCACTCGCGACGGGGGAGCGGCTCGCACTGGAGTGGCCGGTGCAGCCTCTGCCAGGCTCGGTGCCCCGCGGCCGGGCGCATCGTGCCGGTCGGCGCGGCCGCCCTCGCGCGGGTGCGCCCTGACGAATGTGCCTGCTCAAGATTGAGCGGATCAATGGAAGCGCGTCTGTACGAGCTCATTCGCGATTATCAGGCTGATCGTGCAACTGTTCCGGGCGGATCAGTCCTCGAGTTCCGCGCCGACGCGCTCTGGCATTTTGCGATCGCTCGTCCCAGCCGGTATCCCGAATACATCCTCGACGATGGCCGGCTGGCGCACGCGATCGCGCACGCGCGCGTGGCGGGCGAGATCTTGCCGCCCCCTGTCGGCCACCGGGACGAACTTCTCGTCTTACGCATCGATCGCGACCGCGCCAGGTAACGAACGCTGAAGCTGGCGTGCGATCTATTGATTGCTCGCTGCGCTCGCTTCTACTCGAGTCGCCCGCTGCTAGACTTGGGCGTCAGCTGGAGCTCAAAGAACGCCGCGACACCTCCGTCACGGCTCCGCCACGAATCCTCGTCAACAGGTGAACTGTGTCGAAGCTTCGCTTCAGAATCTCCATGTCATTGGACGGATTCGTTGCCGGTGCGAACCAGAGCTTGCAAGAGCCGCTCGGCGTCGGCGGCGAGAATTTGCACGAGTGGGTGTTCCCGCTGGAGGCGTGGCGGCGTGCGCATGGCAAGGAGGGCGGCGAGGTCAACGAGAGCACGCCGGTGATGGAGCGAGAGCTCGCCAACATCGGTGCGACGATCATGGGCCGTAACATGTTCGGAGGCCACCCGGGTCCGTGGAGCACGACAGATCCGTGGAAAGGCTGGTGGGGACGCAATCCGCCATTCCATCACCCGGTGTTCGTGCTGACGCATCACGCTCGCGAGCCGCTGATGATGGAGGGCGGCACGAGCTTCACGTTCGTGACCGACGGGATCGAGAGTGCGCTCGAGCAGGCGCGGAGGGCCGCAGGCGGGAAAGACGTCGCGCTCGCGGGCGGCGCGCAGGCCGCGCAGCAGTACCTGAACGCCGGCCTCGTCGACGAGATGCAGCTTCACGTGTCGCCGATGCTGCTCGGCGAGGGCGAGCGCCTGTTCGACACCGTGCATGACTTGCACGGCCTCGCCCTGGTCGAGACGGTCGCGGCGCCGAAGGTGGTGCACCTGAGATTCGCGAGAGAATAGGCGTCGGCGACGACGCTGAACTCATCGCGTTCCCGCCCGCGTCGTTGCAATACTCCAGCTCCTCCTCGTGTTCGCAGCTGAGCACCGTCCCCGGATGGCAGCGCGAGAGAATACGCTGGAGGAGTTGCGATTGGGTGGCTGGAGATGTCATTCGGGAACTATGAACTCGATCCGTCTGACGCGAACGCTCTGCGCGACCATGCTGATCCTGCCAAGTGGTTGCATTGGCGCGGGCCATCTGAGCTCCCGGTGCGGGTCTCCTCCGTCGCGCGCCATCTGGGCGACTACGACCCGAGACGGGCGCATCGAAGGCCACGTCAGGGACCTGAGGGAAAAGACGCCGATAGGAAACGTCGAAGTCCTGCTGGATAGCGGTGCGACGCGCCAACGCAGCGATGCGACGGGTGGCTTCGCGTTCGATGGCGTTCGAGAAGGCCGTCACCTCATATCGACGAATGCGGGGGCGTATGTCGCGCACGGCGACACGATCATGATGCCGGTGCGCGGCGGATTGGAAGGCACACTCTCGCTCAGGTTGCGCCAGGACATTCTGTCGAGGTGCGAGATTTACCGCCCCTGACAACCCTCCCGCTCCATGCGACGAGCGCTCCGGCACGCCGCTCTCGTTGAGCCGACGTTATTCGTTTCGCGGCTGCACCCACGCGGAATCGAACTGGCGCCCCGACCGAAATGTGCCCAACTTCTCGCCAGAGCCGGATGCGCGCTGGACAACCCGCAAGGAGAAGATCATGTCGACTCTCGGCCGTTGCATCCCCGTCCTGACCTACCATGACATCCCGGCGGCCCACGACTTTCTCGTCAATGCCTTCGGCTTCGAGGCAGGTGGCGTGTCGCGGAACGCGGACGACGAGCCGATGCATGGCGAGGTTCGTTCGGGAGACGCGGCGATCTGGCTTCACCGTGTGACGCCGGAGCACGGGCTCGCCTCGCCACGAGCCGTCGATGTCGCCAACGCCGGGCTGTTCGTGTATGTGGACGATGTCGATGCGCATTGCGAGCGTGCGCGCGCGGCAGGTGCGCGCATCGATTCTCAACCGGTCGACCAGCCATACGGACAGCGTGAGTATGGGGCGCGGGATCTCGAGGGGCATCGCTGGTGGTTTGCCACGCCCACCGCGGGGCCGGCCCGAGGATAGTCAACGTGGGCGCGGAAGAGCGTCCGGATACGTTTGCGCTTGACGGATCCTCATCCGGGGCTCCACTTCAATGGAGCGGCGTGGGCATACCGCGCCGAACACCATGCGAGGGGGATGACATGCCCAGCCTGGACCGACCGGCCGCAGAAGAGCGCATCGAGCACGCACTGCTCGAGCAGTGGGACCCCCTGGGCGTCGCGAGCGC
>DATFOL010000553.1:0-6750 GCA_035265545.1 Gemmatimonadaceae bacterium
GCACCTCAACACGGGCCGGAAGTCGCTGCACAACGAAGTGATCTATCTCGAGACGACCCGGGACGACATCGGGATCGAGCTCGCGATGCAGTACAACGACGGGTACCAGGACACCGTCTTCTCGTTCGAACAACATCAACACCCATGAGGGCGGCACCCACCTCACGGGCTTCAAGAGCGCGCTCACGCGCGTCATCAACCAGTACATCCAGAAGTCCTCGCTCGCCAAGAAGGACAAGGACATCACGCTCAGCGGCGACGACGTGCGCGAGGGCCTCACGGCCGTGCTCTCGGTCAAGGTCCACGAGCCACAGTTCGAGGGCCAGACCAAGACCAAGCTCGGGAACTCCGAGGTCGAGTCGGCGGTGAAGACGGTGGTGAACGAGTGGCTCGCGGCGTACCTCGACGAGCACCCGCGCACGGCCAACCAGGTCATCGAGAAGGCGATCTCCGCGGCGCGGGCACGCGAGGCGGCGCGGAAGGCGCGCGACCTCACGCGCAAGAAGTCCGGTCTCGAGGTCGGCGTTCTGTCGGGCAAGCTGGCCGACTGCTCGAACTCCGACCCGCGGATGACCGAGATCTACCTCGTCGAGGGCGACTCGGCCGGCGGCAGCGCGAAGCAGGGCCGCAAGCGCGAGTTCCAGGCGATCCTGCCGCTCCGCGGCAAGATCATCAACGTCGAGAAGGCCCGCATCGACAAGGTGCTCTCGAACGAGGAGATCCGCACGATCATCACGGCGATCGGCACGGGCATCAAGGACGAGTTCGAGATCGAGAAGGCGCGCTACCACAAGATCATCATCATGACGGATGCCGACGTGGACGGCGCGCACATCCGAACTCTCCTTCTGACATTCTTTTACAGACAGATGCCGGAGCTGATCGAGGCGGGCTACGTCTACATCGCGCAGCCGCCCCTCTTCCGGGTGGCGAAGGGCAAGGAGGCGCAGTACGCCTACGACCCCAAGGAGCGCGACGAGATCGCCAAGCGGATGTCGTCCGACGGCAAGACGGGAATCAACATCCAGCGCTACAAGGGGCTCGGCGAGATGAACGCCGATCAGCTGTTCGACACGACGATGGATCCCAACACCCGCACGCTGCTCAAGGTGAGTGTCGAGGACGCGGTGACGGCCGATGACATCTTCCGCACCCTGATGGGCGACGACGTCGAGCCGCGGCGCGTGTTCATCGAGGCGAACGCGAGGTTCGTGTCCAACCTGGACATCTGATCTCCCACTCGCGTAGCACGAAGGGCGACGCAGCATCCGACTGCGTCGCCCTTCGTGCATTCGATGGTCTTGCGCGACGCATTCGGCCCGCGCAGAGTATGGGCTCCATCGCGAGGCGGGGAACGATGCGACCGATCAGGATTTCACTGCGCGCACTGCTGCTGTCGGCACTGATGTGCCGTGTGGCCTCCGCGCAGGGGCACCCCACCGCACACGCGGTCGAGAAGCTCGGCACCGTGCGCTTCCCGACCTCCTGCGCATCAGCGGTGGCGCCGCAGATTGACCGCGCCGTCGCGCTTCTCCATTCGTTCGAGTTCGGGGCGGCGATCCGCGCCTTCGACGCCGTCGCCGCCGCGGACTCCACGTGCGCCATGGCACACTGGGGGATCGCGCTGAGTCGGTGGAGCAACCCGATGGCCGCCACGACTCGCACCCCTGCCCAGCTCACGCAGGGCCGACGCGCCGCGGACGCTGCGGCGCGCCTGACGGCCGGCGCGACCGAGCGCGAACGTGGCTACATCGCGGCCGTCGCCGCGCTCTACGGCGACTACGAGCGCGTCGACCAGGACACGCGCGTCGCGGGCTACGAGCGAGCGATGGCCGACCTCGTCGCACGACAGCCGGCGGATACGGAGGCCAAGGTCTTTCACGCGATCGCCCTCGTGGCGACCGCGGCGCCAACCGACAAGAGCTATGAGAAGCAGCGGCGAGCTGGCGCGATTCTCGAGCGCCTGTGGACGGCGCAGCCCGATCACCCCGGGCTCGCGCATTACATCATCCACACCTACGACCTCCCCGCTCTTGCCCCCCAAGCCGCGGCGGCCGCGCGCCGATACGCAGACATCGCACCGACGGCCGCGCACGCGCAGCACATGCCGTCGCACACCTTCACGCGGCTCGGGCACTGGCGCGAATCCGTCCGCGCGAACCGGCAGTCGTACGACGCCGCGATACGCGATTCGGCCCTGGCCGAAGCGATGCATGCATCGGACTACATGGAGTACGCGTACCTGCAGATGCGGCGCTACGACGAGGCGCGCGCCGTACGCGATGTCATCCCGGCGCTTGCGGCACGGTACGACCCGAGCGTGATCCGCGGCGCCGCGCCACCGTCGGCGGCCTACTTCGCCATTGCCGCCATCCCGGCCCGCTACGCGCTGGAGCGCGGAGCGTGGGCCGAGGCCGCCGCGCTGGTTCCGAGAGCGAGCGACTACCCGTACACCGAGGGAATGACCTATTTCGCGCGCGCCCTCGGCGCCGCTCGGCAGGGCAATGCCGCAGAGGCGCAGCGAGCAGTCGATTCTCTCGTGGCGATCGAGCAGCGGCTCGTCACGCGGAAGGAGGCCTACTGGGCGGAGCAGGTGCGCATCCAACGTCTTGGGGCCCAGGCATGGCACGCGCTCGCCGAAGGCCGGCGCGAGCAGGCACTCGCGCAGATGCGCGAGGCCGCGACGCGGGAGGACGCCACCGAGAAGAACGCCGTCACCCCTGGCCCGCTCGCTCCCGCGCGCGAAATGCTCGGTGACATGCTGATGGAGCTACGCCGGCCGAAGGACGCCCTCACGGAGTATCGTGCGACGCTGACGAAGGAGCCGAAGCGGTACCGCGCGCTGGACGGGGCGAAGCGGGCAGCCGTCGCCGCGGGGGACACGCGCGCGGCCGCGAGCTACGCCGACGAGCTGACGAAGCTCACCGGTGGTCGGTCTGCGCGTCGCTAGCCCATCCAAGACGACCGACCGCGCCCTCTCCCTCACATCGTACCCCGCCGAATCCCGAGCGCCAGTATCGTCTCGATCAACCGCTCGTACTTGATCCCCGCCTTCAACGCCGATTGGGCGAACTCCTCCTTGCTGGCGATCTCGGGGTTCGGGTTCGCCTCGATGAAGAACGCCGTCCCGTCGGCTCGCAGTCGGAAGTCCAGCCGCGCGTATCCATCCAGCGAGAGATTGCGGTAGATGCGCTTCGCGACGGCGACGAGCTTCGCGCGAACGGCCGGCTCGAGGTCCGCCTCACCTTCCGTGATGCCGTGCTTCTGCTGGTACGCGAGATTGTGCTTCACCCGCTCGGTGGCGATCGCCACCGAGCCCGGCGCGGTGTTCTCGAAGAACAGCTCCCACGGCGGAAGCACCGTCAGTCGCTTGTTCCCCAGCACGCCGACGTAGATCTCGCGACCGTCGATGAACTCCTCGATGAGGGCGTCTCCGGTGATGCTCTCGTGGATGAACTTCACGCGCGCATCGAGCTCTGCGTCGTCCCACACCACGGACGCCTGGGCGATTCCCACCGACGCCTCCTCGGTGAGGCTCTTCACGATCATCGGGTAGGTGAGACCCTTCGTGCGTCGTACGCGGCGCCCCGAGTGCACGACGTCGAATCCCGGTACGTGGATCCGATGGTAGGTGAGGATCTTCTTGGCGAGTGCCTTGTCGCGCGCGAGCACCAGGCCGCGCGGGTTGCATCCGGTGTATGGCACGCGCAGGAGCTCGAGATAGCTCGCGACGTGCTGGTCGAGCTCCCGAAGGCCGAAGAACGCTTCGATCAGGTTGAAGACGACGTGCGGCTTCCACTCGTACAGCTCCTGGCGGATGGGCCCGAGCTCCTCCTTGACCTCGAGCACTCGGGCCTCGTGGCCGAGCGCGCGCAGCGTCGTGAGGACGTCGATCTCCATCTTGAACTCGTAGCGCTCCTGATCACTCAGCGCCTCGAGATCGTCCGGTGGTCGGCGACCGGTCTCCAGCAGCACGAGCACGCGGAGACGACGCCTGGGGCCACGGCGGCGCGCGCGGCTCATAGCGGGATCGACTCCCGCCGCCGGTAGAGGAAGTGCACCGACCGCACGGCGAGCATGCCGGCGAAGTCGAGCAGCACCCGATCGTCGGGGCCCGCGACGCGCAGCTTGAGCAGCCGGCTCCGCCCGATCATGTCGTGCAGTAGCTGATCGATCGTGAACTCCGACTCTCCCGTCCAGCGGGCGACCAGCGCGCGGATCGCCTTCGCGTGCCGCGTGATGAAGCGCGACGCCAGCTCCCGATCGGCGAACTTCGGCGAGTTCGAGAACACGCGGCAGAGCTCACGATCGTAGGTGCTCGGGAAGTCGACGGCGTAGAAGGCTCGCTTCTCGTCGTAGTACGTGCGCAGGGTCGACGTGAGCTGGGAGATCGGCGCGACACGGGAACGCGTCCGTACCGGCGGCCGCTTCCCCTCCAGCTCCTTCATCAACGCGTCCACGTACTCCAGCTTCTTCAACGCGCCCCATCCCTGGTAACGCTTCCGCCAGCGCGCGCGGGGCTGCATCCAGACGGCGAACGTCTCCGCGAAATCCTCGTCCGGGTGCGCCTGCGCGTAGTAGGCGCGCAGGTGCTGCACGAACAGGCGACTGGTCGGATTGGGACGATACGAGGTGGGATACTTGGTGGACGACTTGCCGAACACGCGTTGGTAGCTCGGCCGTCTGTGCAGACGATAGCCGTGCTGAATCGCATGCCCGGCCTCGTGCCGCAAGATCCGCATGCACTCGGATCTGGACGAGCCTTCCGCTTCGAGAACCATGCTTCGCTCGAGGCGGATGAGCCGGGGATGCACCAGGTAGAACGGGATGGCGATTCCGGGCACGTTCTGCGGCGAGAACCACTCGTCGGAGAGCCAGCAGTGCGGCCGCAGCGCGATGCCGCGCTTCTCCAGCTCGCGATACAGCTCCTCCACACAGTCCTCGACCCACGTCCCCTCGAGCGTGAGCCCGAGATCGCGGATCCGCACGTCCAGCAGGCGCTCGCGTGGCCAGTCCTCCCAGCGCGGGGCCGATCGTCTGCGTGCGGTCATGCGCTCTCGGCGTGATCCGAGCGCGCTACCGTATGGCCTTCGTCAGCACCATGCCGTCGAGCCGCTCGCTAGGCTTCACGCCCGCAATCGCCGCGAGCGTCGGCGCGAGATCCACGGTGCGCACGAACTCCGTCACGCGGCCCGGCTTCACGCCGGCACCGTAGAAGATGAGTGGCACGTTGGAGTCGTAGTCGTACCCCGAGGCGTGCGAGGCGACGTTGCCGCCGAACGTGCTGAGGGGCGTGAGGGTCACCACCAGCTCTATCGGTACGGTGGCCGGGAACTGGTGCGCCCATCGGCGGGCCACGGGATCGCGCAGCGTGTCGGCCACCAGCTTCGAGAAGCGGTCGACTCGCGCCACGCCGGGCGCGGCGCGTAGTGCCTTGGCGAAGGCGTCGAGCACCGAATCGGCGTTCACCTTGGCCGCCTTGAACGCGTCCCGATCGATGAAGACGAGGTTCTGGTCGATGTCGATCGCCAGGGAATCCACGTGCGCCGCCGTCATCCCCGCCCGGATGGGTCCGAGGAGCGGCCGGAGCTGCACTCGCACCGGCCGCGGCTGCACGCTCGCGGGGGCGAGCTCGGGGATCGTGCCCGCGCCATGATCGGCCGTGAACGCGATCGTGATCGTCGTCGAGTCGCGGAGCTTGTAGAGGGAGTCGAGCAGCGTTCCGACCGCGCGATCCACCCGGAGGACCTGATCGTGGATCTCGCGCGAGTCGGGCCCGAAGCGGTGCCCGATCACGTCGGTGGCCGACAGCGAGATCGCGAGCAGGTCGGTTCCCGGTCCGGTGCCCAGCTTGAGCGACGTCACCCCGTCGAGCGCGAACGCGACCACCACGTCGTCGATGAACGGCGTCGTACGAACGACGGAGGCTGCCTCGAAGCCATCGGCTGGCAGCACGTGCGGAAAGGTGAAGCCCTCGCCGTCGGACTCGACGGCGACACTGTCGCGCTCCGGATAGGCGCTCTCGGGGAGCAGCAGCGTCCACTGCTTGCCGCCGTATCCCACCGCCATCCCGCGATCGTTGAACTGCGACACCCACCCGGGAAGCGAGTCGCGGTAATAGCTGCTCGTCACGAACCGGCCGTCCGGGGAGTACCAGTACACGTCGGCGCGCGAGCGGCCGATGGGGAGGATCGCGGCGCGGTCCTTCATCGACACAGAGAGCACGCGCGCGCCGGGGTCCGCGTCGTGCAGCCAGTCGGCCAGCGTGGTGCCGGTGAAGCGCTTTGGTGACGCGCCGGTGCCGTAACCGCCCGCGAGCAGGGGCGCCGAGGTGTCCGCCACGCCGATGGCGTTCATCATGATCCGCGTCGATCGCGGGAAGCGGCCGGAGAGGAGCGTGGCATGCCCCGGCGCGGTCTCGGTGATCGCGTGGTCGTGGTGTGCGTTCGAGAAGACGGCGCCCCCTCGCACCAGCCGCGCGATACCCCCCTGCATCTGGGCTCCGAAGCGCTCCAGGAAGTCGCCACGGAACTGGTCGATCGTCACCAGCACGACCAGCGAGGGCTTCTTCGGCGCGGCCTGCGCTCGCGTCGCCGCCGGCAGTCCACCCAGCCCCAGAACGCATCCGATGATCGCGGCGAATCGCATCGCGGGAATGTGCGGCCCCGGTGCCCGCCCCGGCAAGACGTTCGGCCGCGGCATGGCGCGGGGGCTCTCGGCGGGCGATAATTGCCCGGTTACCGCCAGGGA
>DATFOL010000554.1:0-3853 GCA_035265545.1 Gemmatimonadaceae bacterium
CCTCCGGCGCGGATGGCGTCGAGGATCCGGCGTGCCTGCGCGGAGTCGGGCCGGTAGGTGAGATCGCCGGCTCGCGCCGTGGCGAAGCTCGGTCGGTCGCAGAGGACGAACCAGCTCGAGCGCACGTCGTGGCGCGCCTCCGTCTCGAGCAGCTCGGCGATCGCGCGCCAGACGACCGGTCGGCCGATCGAGCCCGCAGCGGCGGCTACGACGCGCGTCGCTCGTGCCAGCTCGCCGTGTCGCGCGAGCTCGGCGACACGCAGCAGCGTGAACGCCGGCCACCACTCGACGACGTCGAGATCGTGGGTGAACGCTACCGCCCACTGCCGCCCGTTGGGCCACGGATCGACGATGCGCAGCGGACGGCGGCCTGCCGCCGAGCGAACCGCGGACGCGAGCGCGCGCGCGGCGAGCGAGACGATCGGCTCGCGCTCGGCGCCCTGTTGCACGATCGCCGTCTCGGTCGACGGCACGCGCCCGAAGCGATCGGCCGCCGTGGAGCGCTGTTCGACCGCGGCGCCGGCGACGTCCACGACGAGCTGCAGGAGCGCGCGCTCGACCCGCACCTCGCCGTCGTGCGCGGCGAGTCCCCACCCTGCCGCCCGAAGGTCCGAGACGCTCGCCACGCGCTGCGCCGCGCTGTTCACCGTCACGCGAACGACGTCTCCCTCGCCTTCGTGGCGCAGCACCGCCGAGAGATCGACGAGCAGCTCGAGCGCGTAGCGCTCGCCGGGCGTCAGGGTGGGATCGTGGGTGAGCGCGAGCACGAGGGAGGAAGATGAGCGGAAGGAGCGCGCCACCGCGCCCGCAGTCTATGAATGCGCGTGAGACGCGGCAAGAGCGCGCCGGTCGAGGTGCGCATCGCCCTTGACGCTCTCCACATCACCGGGCACTCTACGACGTCTCCCACCTCCTCCGTCCCGATGATCCGCAAGAAGCGCCTGCCGCTCGGTCACCTCGCGCTCTACGGCTGGCTGCCGAGCCCTCTCAAGGTGTGGGCGTATCGCACCTTTCGCCGCTACAGGATCGGCCGGGGAGTGAAGCTCGCGTTCGGGGCCGTGGTGGTCGGTGAGGACGTCGAGCTCGCGGATCACGTCGAGATCGGACTGCTCGCGATGGTGATGGGTCGCACGATCCGCATCGGACGACACTCGAGCGTGGGGACGATGAGCTACGTCGCGTGCGAGCGGATCCAGATCGGCGAAGACGCCCGCATCCGCGAGCAGGTGTTCGTCGGCGGGCCGCAGCTTCCCGAGTCGAGCTTCACGCTCGGCAGCCGCACGATCATCCTGCAGCTCACGTCGATCAACCCGACGAAGCCGGTCACCATCGGGGACGACACCGGCATCGGTGGGCACTGCCTGATCTTCACCCACGGCGCGTGGCTCAACGCGCTCGACGGCTACCCGGTCACCTATGAGCCGGTCACGCTCGGCAACAGCGTGTGGCTTCCCTGGCGCGTGTTCATCATGCCGGGCACGACGATCGGCGACGGGAGCGTCATCGGCGCGAACTCTCTCGTGCAGGGCAACATCCCGCCGATGAGCCTCGCGGTGGGCAGCCCGGCGAAGGTCATCCGCTCAGCGCCGGACTTTCCGCGCGTGCCGAGCGAGGAGAAGAAGGCGGGGATCGTCGCCGACATGGTGAGCGAGTTCGAACGCTATGTCACCTACGAGCACTACGTCGTCGAGGTGCATGACGGCGTGCGCAGCTACCGTCCGTCGAAGGGCGGCGGGGGCTGGCGTCTGATCTGGCGTCGCACACCTGACGCGTTGCGAGCCGTTCGCGGCGACACGGTGCTCTCGGAGGTCGCGCTGAGCGACTCCGAGAAGGCCGAGCTGCGATCACATGGCGTTCACTGGCTCGACCTGTCCGGCCGAAGCCGCAGCGCGGAGGGCTCGCCGCTCACCGAAGAGCTGGCGACGTTCATCGCGCGCTACGGGATCCGGCTCCCGCGCGACGGCTGAGCGTCGTTCGCATCGGCCGATCGGCCGAGCGCGAGGGCAACCAGCCCGGGCGCGATCTCGAGCACCGTCCGCCACAGGCGGACGACGATCGCGAGCACCAACGCTTCGGCCGGCGTGGCGACGCCGAGCGTGGGCGCCAGCAGGACGATCATCCCCTCGGCCGCACCGACGCCCGCCGGTGCGGGATTGAACAACCCGGTGAGATACGAGGCGGTGTAGATCGCAATGCACGACGGCAGGTCGCGCCAGCCGCCGGGCAGCACGGCGCGCGCCATGATCCAGAACGCCACGCCGTAGGCCAGCCACGCTCCCGTCGTCGCGACCGCGGCGACGGCGATGGCGCGAAACCCGATGCGCGGCACGACGAGCTCCCGCCCCGTGATGCGTCGGGCGAGGGCGATCGCGCGCGGAGCGACGAGCGGCATCGCGAGCAGCACGACTGCTCCCAATGCGATGATGATCCGGCCGCGCGCCGTCAGCAGCGCGGGCGTGGTGGCCATGAACGCGGTCGCGACGATGAGGCCCGTGAACACGTTCACGATCGTGACGATCACGGCCGAGCTGGTGGACACGGTGATCGGTACGCCGCGCCGCCGCGCGAGCTCGGTCATCGCGCCGAGCTGCCAGAACGCACCCGGCAGCCACCGCGCGAGGTTCGACACGAACCAGACGTAGCCCGCGCCCGCGCGATCGAGCGAGCTGCCCAAAGCGCCGATCACGCGTCGCCAGCTCTCGATGAGGAGCGCGTAGGTGAGCAGCACGATCGCCGCCGCGAGCGCGACGAGATCCCAGCGCAGCTGGGTGCTCTTGGCGATCTCGCGGATCGCGGGAAGTTGGCCGCGCAGCGCCCACCCCGCCGCGGCGATCAGCGCGAGGACGAAGGCCCAACGCAGGATCCGCAGGAGTGTGCGCGGGATCGTCGGTGCGGTTGATGGGTCGGGAAGGACCTACTCGTCCGTTCGCTTCAGCTCGTCGAGCTGGCGGCGCAGCTCGCGCACCTCGGCGCGCTGGCCGGCGACCTGCTCGCCGAGCAGGCCAGTGGCGAACAGCACGCTGCCGAGGATGAGGCAGGTCTGGATGACCATCCAGACGGCGCGAATGCCCACGTTCAGCGCGAACAACGCCACGAGCGCCACGATCCCGGCGAGCAGGCCAAGCGCGAATAGCGCGGCGCCGGCCATGCCGAACAGCAGCAGCGGCTTCTTGCCGAAGCGGAGCTCGAACCACACGGAGAGCATGTCGAGCACCCCAACCGGGATGCGCGACAAGCCGAACTTCGAGCGGCCGGCGTTGCGCGGGTACAGCGGAACGGGGATCTCGGTGACCGTGAACCCTTCCGCCGCGGCGATGACGATCATGTAGCGGTGCCAGTCGGGACGCACGGGCAGCGCGTCCATGACCTCGCGCCGGTACGCCTTCACCGAGTTCAGATCCTTCACGGGCACGTGGAACAGCGTCCGGCTCAGGCGGTTGTAGATGCCCGAGACGAACGCCTTCTCGTACTTCCCTTCCTTGAAGCCAGTGACCATGTCCGAGTCGCCGGCGAGAATCGGCGCGACGAGCCGCGGGATGTCCTCCGGCTTGAACTGCAGATCCGCCGGATAGAACACGAGCACGTCTCCGGTGGAATTCAGGTAGCCGGAGCGCAGCGCGTCGGCGATGCCGCGACGCGAGCGGTGTCGCACGCTGCGAAGGAAGTCGTAGCGTTCGCCGAGCTCCTGAAGGATCCGCCAGCTGTCGTCGACCGAGCCGTCGTCGATCACGACGACCTCGTAGCCGACTGCCGGGTTCGCGGCGAACGCCTGCGCGGCGAGCTCCATGAACAGCGGGAGGTTCTCGGCCTCGTCTTTCGCGGGCACCAGCACGGACACGTCGACGCGGCGCTC
>DATFOL010000555.1:0-4340 GCA_035265545.1 Gemmatimonadaceae bacterium
GGGCCGAGGACACGCCCATCGCTTCGTGCAATGCCGCCGCGTGTGACTCCGACTGAACCGACCGACCGCCCGACGGAAGCGGTGGAGCGCCCTGACCGCGCTGATCCGGATTCGCCGCCAGCCGCCGGTGCGGAGACTTCCAACGCGCAGGTCTCGGAGCGGCTCTGGCGCGACGTGCACGAGCGGCTGACCGCGTTCGTGGCGCAGCGCGTCGATCATCCCGCCGATGTCGCAGACCTGGTGCAGACGGTGTTCTTGCGAGCGCATCAGCACATGTCGGCGCTCGCCGACGAGGAGCGGCTGCTTCCCTGGCTGTTCCAGATCACCCGCAACACGATCGCCGACTACTACCGCTCGCCGGCGCGTCGCCGTGAGGTCGGCGGCGTGGCGCCGGACGGAGCGCTCCACTTGCTGCCGGACGGCGAGCGGTTCGCCGCTGCCCTTTCCGAGTCAGGTGTGCCCGGCTCGACCGAGCTGCCCGATCCGGGCCCCGCATCGGATGATGCGTCGGCGATGCGGGAGCTCGCCGCCTGCATGCGGCCGATGGTGGAGCAGCTCCCGCCGACCTACCGCGAGGCGCTCACGCTGGTCGAATTCGAGGGCGTGTCCCAGGTCGATCTCGCGTCCCAGCTCGGCGTCTCGGTGTCCGGCATGAAGTCGCGCGTGCAGCGGGGGCGGTCCATGCTTCGCGACACCCTGCTCGCGTGCTGCGAGGTTTCGCGCAGCGCGACGGGCGGCGTGCTCGACTTCGCCGCCCGTTCCGGCCCGCCCTGCGGCACGGAAGGAAGCTGCGCCACGCCCAGCGACCCGCCGCAAGACAGCGCACCCGCGGATCGTGGCACCCCGGCGCCCTGCCGCCCGGAAGGCACGTCGCACCGCTGACCGAACGCGCATCTCGTAGCGGAATCAGAAGTGCCGGGCGATGGCGGCCCGCACGAAGCTGTCGCGGCGCATCAGGTAGCCGAGCTCCGGCGCCCGTTGGCGGCCAATCAGATGTGTCTCCCCGACCAGTCGCCAGTTGCCGGACCAGCGGCGGCTTCCCTCGAGCCGGACGACGTGCGCGCCGTGAGCCAGGTCGAGCGTGCCGCCGACGGTGAGCTCGGTCCCCGCCTCGTCGTTGCCATTCCAACGGGCAGCGAAGAACAGATCGCGATCGAGTCCGGTCAGCGTCCTGGCGCGTCGCTCGTCGAGGGTGAGCTCCGCGAAGACGACGATGTCGCCACCCGTGCCGGCGACGTTACCGACGACGTACTCGCCTCCGGTCGTCATGGCGCCGAACGCGTGACCGTCCTCCCGGCGGTGGATCGCCTCGGCCTTCAGCAGGAGCGCGCCGATGGTGATTTGCCCGTCGAGCCCCGTCTGGTGCATGACGGCGTATCGAGGCCGCGGCGCCGCGTCGTTCCCGAACGCGGGCTCGCGGCTCGTGCCCCGGAAGTGTGAGAGCCCGACGTCGAGGGCGCGCGCGCGCATGCTCCACCGGCCGGCCCAGTCCACGCGGTGTCGCCCCGCCGAGCTCTCGTAGTCGGGAGCGGAGACGAAGGTCGGCGGTGGACGGAAGCGCCCGTGACCGGAGCCGAACGCGCGCGGGCGGTGATACGTGAGAGCGAGGATCTCGAGCGTGCCACCCGCGGCCCGGCCCGACCACGCGATGCCAGGCTGTCCCAGCTTGGCGTCCGCGTCCGGCGCCTCACGCTGGTCACGCTGATTCACCACGTCGACGAGCCGGTTCGACTCCGTCACCCCCCAGAACTCCATGAGCATCCCGCCGCGCAGTTGCCACGCCGCGGGCTGCCAGGTCCAACTCGCCTCGCGGAGCTCGACGTGCGAGCGGTCGCGGTCGTCGACATCACCGCGCCCGAACCCGGTGATGGTCCACCGGTGCTGCCGCCGCCTGCCGAGAGCACCGGCAGCCCGCTGCTCGCCGGCGAGCGTGGGATACGCTTGCCGCTGGGTGTCGTACAGCCCCGCTTGCGGGAACAGCCGCAGCTCGGCTTCCAGCCAGCCGGACAGCTGGATCGGTCGCGCCTCACTCGGGGAGCCATCGGGCGTCTGCGATGCGAGCGGCGACGCGCCGATCAACCCGGCGAGCACCGCACCGATGAAAGGTGCTCTCATCGCGCTTCAGCGCACGCCGCCAAGGCGCGCGACCTCGAACTCGGCCGGCGTGACACCCGCGTCGAGACGAAACTCGCCGAACTCGACGCGCGTGCGCTTGCCGGTCTGATGGTTCGCCATCAGCTGCGCCCGCGCGCGCCAGAACGCGCCGTACTTCTGGTATCGCTCGTAGGTGAGCGTCTTGAGAAGTGCGTCCTTTCGGTCGTAGTAGTCGATTCTGACGGGGCGGTAGTGCAGCTGGTCGTACCAGACGCGCTGCCGCGTGTATCCAGACTTCGGGTCGACGGGGGTGCGCTCCACCACGAACGCCGCGAGCCCGTCGAGCGTATCCTCGGCGACGAAACGGTAGTGGTACTTCTCGACCTCCTGCGACGAGAGGTCCTCGAACGCGAACTCGCTCCCCATGAAGGGTCCCGCCTTGTTGCTCGAGGCGATCCGCTTCACACGCTTGACCGCGGGGAGGTACAGCCACTGGTCGTCGGGCCCGGTCGCGTGGCTGTACGTGAGAACGGCGCTCCCCTTCACGTCCGCGGGCTGATCGAACACCACCAGCGTGCGATCCCCGTCGCCCGCGACCTCGAGCATCGCGCTCCGCATCTGCCGCTCGCTGGTCTGGCCGTGCGCGTTCGTCAGGGTCATGCGCACGTCCACCACACTGCTCCGCCACCCGTCGTCGCGGCGATCGGCCTCACGGGCGATGACGAGACCGCGGCCAATTTCATCGGATGCCGGGCTTCCTCCGTACTGCGCCCACGCGCGGGATGGGGCGAGGGCTGCGGTGAGCGGGAGAGCGCTCGCCAGGAGTGACGCGGCGACCTTCCGCGCACGGAGGCTCCGCGGCCATGCGACGGACGCCGGCCGCAGCCGCCGCTCCGCCAGCCACACCAGCATCGCCGGCAGGACGACGAGATTGAAGAGGAGCGATATGCCGATGGTGATGGCCGTCAGCTTGGCGAGGTCGAAGAAGAGACCGAAGCTGGACTGCGAGAGCACGACGAAGCCCGCGATGAGCGCGGCCGAGGTGACGGTCAGGTCCCACCCCGCCGTGCTCAACGCCAGTCGCACCGCCTCGCGTGCACCGAGCCCTTGCTCCTCGACGGCGACGCGGTACTTGCTGATGAAGTGCACGACGTCGTCGTCGATGATCCCGAGGGTCATGCCGGCGACGATGGCGAGGCCGCCGGTGATCTGACCCTTCACGAGCGCCCAGACACCGAAGGCGGCCACGATGGGGACCGCGATCGCGACGACGCTGATCGCACCGTAGCGGACGCTGCGCAGCACGAGCGTCAGCAGCCCGGCGATGAGCAGCACCGACCAGACGGTGCCGGTGAGCATGCTGTGGATCTGCCGGCGGACGAGATGCGCGAAGATGAGCGGCATGCTGATACCGTGCGTCGCCGCGGCGGCCGGCCCGTGCTCGCGCAGCCACGCCTCCCCCGACTCGGTGAGGGCGATCAGCTTCTCGCTCGGCAGGTTATCCACCGTCACCACCACTCGCGTGGCGGACTTGTCGACGTTGATCTGGTTGTTGAGGTCGAGCCCATAGGGCAATGACATCTCGTACAGCAACAGGTACTGCGCGCCTTCGGCGGCACTCTCCGGAAGGCGGTCGTACGCCGCGCTGTCGCCGTGCATGGCGCGGTTGATCCGCCTTGCCACTTCGTCGAACGCGCTGACGTGCGTGACGTGAGGTTGCGCCTCGAGCCATCGGCGGAAGTCCTGCACGAGGGCGAGGTACGCGGGTTCGGTGATCCCACCGCTCCGGCGGGCGCCGACGGAGTACTCGATGGTGTAGATGCCCGTCAGTCGCCTGCTCAGATGGTCCGTGTCCCGACGAAACTCGATCCGCGGGTCGATGTACTTCACGAACTCGTCGTTCAACTCGTTGTGCAGCGCGAGCACGCCCGCCGCGATGGAGAGCGCGCCGCCGACGACGAGGACCAGGCGATGCCGTGCCGCGACGAGATCACCGACGCGCCCGAGGAGCGCGGCCAGGCGGGTGCTCTGCTGCAGCCGACCGGCGGGCCGGAAGGGCAACAGGAGCAGGAGCGCCGGCAGGACGGTGAGCGACAGCGCGCATGCGGCGAGGATGCCGATGGCGGTGATGTTCCCGAGGTCGCGGAACGGAGGCACCTCGCTGAAGTTCATCGAGAGGAAGCCGACCGCGGTCGTCGCGGCGGTGACGATCACCGGAACCGTGTTGAGCGCGAGACTCTCCCGCA
>DATFOL010000556.1:0-8340 GCA_035265545.1 Gemmatimonadaceae bacterium
TGCCGACGAGGAGATCGCGAAAGCCGTCGGCGTCGAGGTCGAAGGTGCTCAGGACGTCGGTGTGGTAGGGCAACGGCATCTCGGCGTCGCCCCGGCTCGCGGTGCAGCACCTGGAGCACATCCGCCGACTCGGTTTCTGGCAGCACCACGATCGAGTCGAGGCTCGGATGGGTGGTGTCTCCGACGAGACGCAGGCGCAGGGTGAGCGACGGGTGCACGACGCACCGATACTCGGCACCGCGCGCTATGGCGTGCCGCCACCGGTCGGCGGCCGGAGTGCCGAGGCCGATCGAGGTGTCGGGCCGCTGGCCCCCTGTCTGAGAGCAGCCGTCCGTCCTGGCTGCCGAAGGATCGGGCGTATGCACCGTACCCGTCGAACGAGCTCCCTCTCGGGGAGGCTCCGCGCGGCAGGCTTCCAGCAGCATCACCAGCAGGACGAGGGACGAACGACGCATCGGTTCGGAAGACGAATCGCCGATGCCCCCGGCAACCCCGGGACCCGCTTCCCGGCGCCTCGCGCCGTACGACGCTTGCGCCCCTCTTCCCGGGCTCTCAGCTTGATCTTCCCTCCGATCCGGCTGGAAAGCTCGTGCGCGACGCTACGATCCGGACGCCATCGCCGTCCATGCAGCCCCCGACGCGCGCGGCCATCGTCGAGGTGCTCGCATCGCACGATCCATCCGCGAACCTGGGCGATCTCGACGAGCTCGTCCCGCTGATCTTCGACGAGCTTCGCGACATGGCGCGACGGCAGCTCTCGCGCCAGCACGAGCGCTACACGCTTCAGACCACCGAGCTCGTGAACGAGGCGTACCTTCGCCTGGTGGGCGACTCGGGGGTGACACGTCGTGGTCGCGCGTACTTCTATGGGTCCGCCGCGCGTGCGATGCGACAGGTGCTGGTCGATGCGGCGCGCCGACGCAACTCGGCAAAGCGCGGATCGGGCGCGGTCGCGTTGAGCCTCGACGAGCATACGGGCGACGTGGACGCGTACGCGCACGAGCTGCTCGATCTCGACGAGGCCATGCAGGAGCTGGAGCGCCGCAATGCGCGGTCGGCACGCGTCGTGGAGTGCCGCTTCTTCGGTGGGATGAGCGTGGAGGACACGGCCGAGGCACTCGGTGTCTCGCCCCGCACGGTGAAGTCGGATTGGGCGCTGGCGCGGGCGTGGCTGTACGACGCGCTTCAGGGCGACTCGACGTGAGCGGCGCCGAGCGTGAGGGCGTCGGCGCGGGCGATGCGCGCTGGCCGCTCGTAGAGCGCTACTTCGCCGCCGCGCTCGACACGCCGCCCGAAGACCGCGAAGGGCGGCTCGCCGCGGAGTGCGGCGACGACGAGGTGCGTGCAGACGTGCGGCGACTGCTGGCGCGTCACGACGCGCTCACGGTCGCCGGTGGGCGGGCGGGCGACTTCCTCGCGTCGCTCGACCTCGGCAATGCCGCACGTCTGCTCGACGGCGATGGTTCGCACGAGCCACGAACGATCGGCCGGTACGAGGTCGTTCGCGTGCTCGGGCGCGGCGCGACGGGTGTCGTGTATCTGGCGAAGGATCCGGCGCTGGGGCGTCAGGTGGCGGTGAAGCTGCTCTCGCCGCAGCTCAGCGGCGATCGCGCCGCGACCCGGCGGTTCGAGCAGGAAGCGCGCGCGGCCTCGGCACTGGATCATCCTCGCGTGATCACGCTGTACGGGATCGGCCGCACGGAGGACGACCGGCTGTACATCGCGATGGCGTATCACGAAGGGATGACGCTGCGCGAGCGGATCGCGGGTGGCCCACTCGCGATCGAAGACGCCGTGCGTATCGCCTCCGAGATCGGCGAAGGACTGGCGGCGGCGCACGAGAAGGGGATCGTCCATCGCGACATCAAGCCCGAGAACGTCGTGCTGACGGAGCGTGGCGCGTGCATCGTGGACTTCGGCATCGCGAAGATGGCGGGTCAGTCGCTGACGCGCACTGGCGCTGCGTTGGGCACCGCCGCCTACATGAGCCCCGAGCAGACGCTGGGCGCCGACGTCGACGGGCGGACGGATCTCTGGTCGCTGGGCGTGGTGCTCTACGAGATGCTGACGGGCCAACGGCCCTTTCGATCGGAAGGGAGCGAGGCGCTGGTGTACGCCGTCCGGCACGATGCGCCGGTGCCACTCGCGCCATCGAGACCCGAGGCGTCACCGGCGGTCATAGAGGTGGTGAGGCGGTGCCTCGAGAAGGAGCCGGCAAATCGGTTCGCGAGCGCCAGCGATCTGGTGGCCGCGCTGGGCGCATCGCGGACGACGCCCAGCCCGAGCGGCGCGGAAGCACGGTCGCATGTGAGCCGCACGCAAGTTGTACTCATCGCGCTCGTAGTCGTAATCGCGGCTGGTGCGGCCGCCATCATCTCTGGTCGACGGCCGAGTGCGACGCCGTTGGCGGTGGCGCAGCCATCAACCGGCGTGCCTGCCGTGCGCCGTGAACCCTTCATCGCCTTCATCCCGTTCGTGGCCTCCGGGCAGGGCGACCGAACGTATCTGACCGACGGCATCAACGCCGAGGTCACGCTGAGACTCGCGAGTATGCGCACGATTCGCGTCGCGGAACCCCGCTCGCTGCGCATCGCCTCGCAAGGCGAGACGGACATCCGCGTCATCGGCAAGCGGCTCGGCGTGGCGGTGGTGTTACGCGGCACCGTGCAGCACGATGGCGATCGTCTGCACATCACCGCGCAACTGCTGCGGGCTTCCGACGGCCGCCCACTGTGGTCGAAGACGTATCATCCCGCGACGGACGACGCCGTGGCGACGGCGGAGGCGATCCGTCGCGACGTGGCAGCCGCGCTCCAAGTGGACGCAACCGATGCGACCGGTTGGGTCCAGGTCCGCGCGACCGAAGACCCCGTCGCGTACGACCTCTACCTGCGCGGGCGGTTCGCGTACAATCGCCGGACACCGACGGGTCTCGCCGAAGCGGCAGTGTACTTCCGCGAAGCGATCGCGCGCGACTCCGGCTTCGCCCGCGCGTACGTCGGGCTGGCCGACGTGTACTCCGCGCCGCAGTCGAGCAATCCCAGGGAGCGATATCTCCGCGCGAAGCCGCTTCTCGCCCACGCTCTCGCGCGCGACAGCATGCTCGCCGAGGCGCACCGTGCGGCAGGCTGGATCGCGATGTGGTACGATCGCGACTGGGAGTCGGCCGAGCGGCATCTGCGTCGCGCGGTGGAGCTCGATCCCAACAACATCTGGAACTACCACTCGCTGGCGGGCTACTACGCCGCGGCGGGGCGCATGGACGAGAGCATGGCGACGACGCGCCTGGCTACGGCGATCGATCCGGTGTCCAGCGCGACGATGACGCACGTCGGCATGCATCTGCTGTGGCAACGGCGCTTCGACGAATCGATCGCGGTGCTCGAGCGCGCGCTCACGGTCGACAGCACGTGGAAGCGCACGGAAGCGGTGCTGGCGCGCGCGTATCTCGCCGTCGGCCGCTACGACGACGCGCTCCGACTGCTCCGGAAGACGGGATACGAGTACGCGGCGTTCGATCCGGACGCCATCCTCACCTACGGACTGGGTGTCTCCGGACATACGGCGGAAGCGCGGCAGCGGCTGGACAAGATGGAAGCGGTGGCGAGGGGAGCCTACGCGCGTCCGATGGATCTCGTCGTCGCGCACCTCGGCGTCGGCGACACGGCGCGAGCGCTCGACTGGCTGGAGCGGATCCCCGACGACCGCGGATCGATGTTCTTCCTGCTCACCGAGCCGCTATTCGACCCGATCCGCGAGATGCCGCGCTATCAGGGCGTGCTCGAACGTCTCGGTCTCGGCGATGCGGCGCGGCGCATGCGTGCCAACGCCGCAATGCGTGCCAGCGTCGCCCACCGCCGCTGACACGCACCACGTCGTTGCGCATCGTCGCTCAGGGCACGATGCGAAGCACCTCTCCGATGCTGGCGACGTTGCCGTTGTTGGACACGTAGATCGCCCCGTCGGGAGCAGCCAGAACCCCCGTCGCGTGCGAGAGGTTGGTCACGACGGTCGTGCGCGTTCCATTCGGCGCGACGCGGATCACGCTGCCGACGCCGCCGAAGAAGGGAAGGCTCGCGTACTGGAGCACGTACAGGCTGCCATCGGCTCCCCAACTGTGGTCGGTGACCATGGTGAAGCCGGACAGATACACCTCCGGTGCCTGGCCGGGGACGACGCGATAGATCCGCGCCGCGCCCGGCAGGAAGGGCGCGCCCGAGAGGGTGCTCACGTAGAGCGCGCCGTCTGGCCCGCGCGTCACGCTGGTCGGCACCGCCTCGGACTGCGCGAAGGGCGGGTTGAACGGTCCGGCGGGCACTGACGTCGATGGAAAGATCGCGACCAGCGAGACGTCTCCATTCGATTCGACCTTCAGCAGAGAGTTGCCACCGGCATCGGTGACATACTGGGCCCCGGCTTCCGCGAGGAGGCCGAAGGGGTTCGAGTCGAGCGGACCGCCGGCAGGATTGTTCGCGCCCTCGTACGCGGCGACGTCCGCGAGAATGCGCCATTGTCCGCTCGGAGCCACGGCATAGAGTGATCCGAACAGCTTTCCTAGTTCGCCGAGACCGGCGCGGGCGGCGGGGGCTCCGCCCCAGCCGATGGTCAGCATCAGATTGCCGCGTCCGTGGAACGAGAGATGATCCGGTCCGATGATGTCGAAGACGGCCGAGTTGTACAGCGACGGCAGCCCCGAGACGATGCGTTCCTGGCGCCCGCGCCAGAGGCGCGTGATGGCGCCGGTGCCGCTGTAGCAGTTCTGGCCGCGCGCGACGGCGGCACACGGCCCTATCACGGAGGTGTTGCCCGCCTCGGCGACGTAGAGCGCGCCTTCAGGGCCCCACGCGAGCCCGCGCGGGCTGTCGAGGCCGGACATGACGACGGACGTCGAGGCGACGGTCGCGGACGCGCGCGACTCGGCGGGTTCGGCGAGTGGGCGGGACGGTGCTTCGGTGGTGCAGGCGGTGAGCAGCAGCAGTGCGGCGAGAGAAGGTGCAACCCTGGTCATACGCGCTCCGGAACGGGTGATCGTGGGTCCCCACGTTCCTTCATGCGTGAAACCGGGCGAAACGGGGCAACGTCGGAATGCGCGGACTCCGGCGCGCCGTCGCACGTGGAGGTATGTTCTCCGCCGCCCGCACCGAATCGCCCCAGACCCACCGCATGCCCGACCCGCTGCTCCAACAGCTACAGGCCTCGCTCGGGACCGCCTACACGCTCCAGCGCGAGCTGGGCGGGGGCGGGATGAGCCGCGTCTTCGTGGCGCGCGAGGAGGCGCTGCAGCGCGAGGTCGTCGTGAAGGTGCTCACCTCCGACCACGTGCACGAGATGTCGGCGGAGCGGTTCGCGCGGGAGATTCGCGTTGCGGCTCGGCTGCAGGATCCGCACATCGTGCCCGTGCTGGCGGCGGGGACGACGTCCGACGGGCTCCCGTACTACACGATGCCGTTCGTGCGTGGCCAGTCGCTGCGCGCGCGGCTGGCGATTGGAAGCGTGCTGCTGCCGGAGGCGGTGGGTATCCTGCGCGACGTCGCTCGCGCACTGAGCCACGCGCACGCCTACGGTGTCGTGCATCGGGACGTGAAGCCGGAGAACGTCCTGCTCAGCGATGGAACGGCAGTGGTGACCGACTTCGGCATCGCCAAGGCGCTCGCCGACGCACGGACTCATGGAATGCCCGGTCGCATCTCGACGGGAGCGACGCTCACCGAGATCGGGAAATCGGTCGGTACGCCGGCCTACATGAGCCCCGAGCAGGCGGCTGGTGACACGGTGGACAGGCGCGCCGACGTGTACGCGTGGGGGCTGATGGCGTATGAGCTCCTCGCAGGGCGTCATCCCTTCGCATCGAGAGCGACGCCGCAGCAGCTCCTCGCGGCTCAGATCAGCGAGATGCCGGCGCGAGAAGGGATGGAGGAGCACGGGACGCCGGACGCGCTCGCGGAGCTCGTGATGCGGTGCCTCGCGAAGGACCCGGAGCAGCGGCCCCAGTCGGCGAGCGAGCTGCTCGCGGCGCTGAACGCGATCGCCTCCGACTCGTTCACCTCGGCGGCGCGCCGTCCGCGCTCACGACGCCTGGTGTGGTGGCTCGTGGCGATCGGGCTCGCGATCGTCGTGGTCGTCCTGCTCGCTCTGCGGATGCGGTAGCGCCGCTCTCGCCTACTCCTCGGTCTCCCACCACCGGAGCGGCGTGATCCCGTCGATCGGGTCGTAGACATTGCCGTAGAGCCAGGACGCGGCGCCGAGTCGCGCGACCGCGGCGTTCATCGACGCTTCGATCGCGGCCCAGCCGGCCGTGTGCGGCACGGTGAGCACGAGCATGCGCGACCAGCCGCCGTCGAGACGGCCCGCGAGCGCACCGACCGTACGCGAGAGGTCGGAGGCCTCGGGGCTGCCGGCGTCGATCTCGCGATGAAAGTAGATCCAGATGCAGAGGTTGCCGCCGCGCGCGAGCACTCGATATCCTTGCGGCGCGTCCCGGGAAAGCTCGAACTCGTCTCCGGCCGCGAGCCCTTCCACGAAGCCGGGCGACGCCAACAACCGATACCGTCCCGGACCGACGACGACCACGGGCAGCGACTCCTCGCCCTGCGGTTTTCCGTCCGAATACACCGGCACTCCTACTTCGGATGGCTCGTCGCGATCGGACATCACTCGTTTCCTCGGGTTCTCGCGCCACCGGCGTGGAGCGTCGGGACGTGGACGACGGACATGAAGGAACGAGTCCGTCGGCATCACGATAGGTAGATTCACCGCGTGCCGCACTTCCCACCGATCGTCCTCGCCATCGCGTTCGCCACCGTCGTCGTCGCGCTCACCGCGATCGCGCGGCGGCTGCCGGTGCCGCCGCCCATCCTGCAGGTGGCGGCGGGATTTCTCGTCGCGCTCGTGCCGGGAGTAGCCGCCCCCGAGCTCGACGCGGACATCGTGTTCTTCGTCTTCCTGCCGCCCGTGCTGTGGGCGGCGGCGTTTTTCACGTCGGTACGCGACTTCAACGCGAACCGGCGGCCGATCGCGCTGCTCGCGATCGGACTAGTGCTCGCGACATCCGCCGCGGTGGCGTTCGCCGCGCGGATGCTGTTTCCGGGGATGCCATGGGCGGTGGCCATCGCACTCGGCGCGATCGTCTCGCCGCCGGACGCGGTGGCCGCCGCGGCGATCGTGTCCAGACTGCCGGTGCCGCGCCGGGTGATCGTGATCCTGGAGGGGGAGAGCCTCGTCAACGACGCGTCGGCGCTGATCCTGTACCGTTCCGCCGTCGCGGCCGCCGTGACGGGGACGTTCAGCTGGGGTGAGTCGATCGTTCGCTTTTTCCTCGACGCGGGCGTCGGCGTGCTGCTCGGGATCCTCGTCGCGTGGGTAGTGCTGCGCGTGCTGCGCTGGTCGCGCGACGCGATGGCCGAGACGCTGCTCACCCTCGCCGCGCCATACGTGGCGTGGCTGGCGGCCGAGACGCTCCACGTCTCGGCGGTGCTCGCGTGCGTGGCGGGCGGAATCTATCTGCGCCGGCACTTCTCGAACGCGGTCGCGCCGATGTCCCGCCTGCACAACCGGTCCGTGTGGGAGCTCGTGGTGTTCGTGCTCAACGCGGCGATCTTCCTGCTGCTCGGCATGGAGTTCCGCGCCCTGCTCGCCGCCGTACCCGACGGGACGATGGCCGGTCTGGTGCGGAGCGGCGTGCTCATCTCGCTCGTCGCCATCGTGGTACGGTTGCTGTGGGTGCCGATCGCCACGGCGCTGCCGCGCGTCGCGAGCCGTCGGGTGCGGCGCAGCGAGCCCGCGCCGTCGCGGAAGGGGGTGTTCCTCGTGGCGTGGACGAGCATGCGCGGCATCGTGTCGCTGGCGACCGCGCTCGCGCTTCCCACGGTGCTCGCGAGCGGCGCACCGTTCCCGTATCGCAGCGAGATTCTCGTGATCACGGTGTGCGTGATCGTGGTGACGCTGGTGGTGCAGGGGCTCACGCTGGCCCCGATCATCCGCGCCTTCGCGTTCACGCCGGAGCAGTCGCACCACATCGAGGCGCGGGCCGCCAGGCTCGAGGCCTCGCGTCGCGGCGCCGAGACGCTCGAGGATCTCTCGCGCGAAGAATGGGTGGACGCGCGCGACGTGGAGTGGCTGCGCAACGAGCTCCGCGACCGCGTGCGCCTGCTGGAGCACCACGCCGGCGAGCCGGAGGGGCGGCGCCGGCTGCGCGCCGAGATGCTCCGCGCCGAGCGACGGATGCTCGTGCGCCTGCGGAACGAGGGCGCGATCTCCGACGACGTGCTGCGCGAGCTGGAGCAGGACCTCGATCTGGAAGCCGTGCGCGTCGGCGCCGGCGACATCCGCTAGCGCGTCAGC
>DATFOL010000557.1:0-4019 GCA_035265545.1 Gemmatimonadaceae bacterium
GTGCGGGCAGTATGCGGAGGCGCGGTTGCGGCTGACCGAGCGCTGGATCGATCCCGTGAGCCGCACGGAACGCGGGGTCGGTGCTCTTGAGGTCGAGCGTGTTCACGTCCACCGCCATCACGCCGGCGACGTTCTGCAGTACGGCGAAGATCTCGCTCAGGTAGACGGGCTGGCCGAAGCGTCGCCGGTCGAACGCCAGCTCGAGCTCGAGCGCGGACCGCGCCGCGGCGAGCACGTCCGCGGTGACGTACCGACCGTCCACGATGATCGACGCATCGACGAGCACGGCGACCGCCGAGTAGTTGTCGATCAGCAGCTTGTGATTCGGATCGCGCTCGCTGAGCAGCGTGGCGGCGATGCGCCGGAGCCCGTCGGCGCTGAACGTCGCGCCGCCCTGTGCGGCGATCGTGAGATGAATGGCCCGTCGCTCGCCCGACCACACCCATGTCGCCGATGCCTTCGCGACCTCGCCGGCCATGAGCGCGGTGTCCTCGAAGTCGCGCAGCGACACGGCGCGGCCGAAGGTACGCACCGTGCCCGGCGCGGCCTGGCGCGCCTTGTCCATCGTCTCGGCGTCCGCGCCGCCGTCCGCACCGCGGAGGTTGACGACGTTCTTCACGCCGGTGGCGCGATCGAGCAGCGTCGTGATGGTCCCGGCCTTCACGCGACCCGCCACGCCGATGCCCTGACGGTAAGTCGCGACGATGTTCTGCCGTCCGGTCGGCGGCCGAGCGCCGGTGACGCCGTCGCCGAACTGCACCGTGGTGGTCGCATCGTCGGCGAGACGCGTCGTGTACACCTGATCGTCCGGTCGGGCGCCGTAGAGCGTGGGCACCTCGCGCCACCGCACGCCGTTCACGAGGAGCGCGAGCGAGCTCGCCACGCCTCCGGGAATCGCGGCGGGAACGAAGGTGAGCGGCTTCTTCCGGAGCGCGAACCGCTGAAAGGCGCGCGCGGCGTCGCCATCGCCTAGGACCTCGCCGTGCACCGTCTCGCCGTGGCTCGCCGGCGCGACGTTGCCGAGCAGCACGGCGCTCGCGGCATCGAGCATCACGGGCGCATCGAGGCCGAGCGAGAGATGGATGAACGCGCGTGGCTCGCGCGCCGGCACGGGGGGCAGAACGATCAGGCGCCGGTCCTCGCGCGCGGCGGCGCCGTAGCCCCAGAACAGCGTCAACTGGAGCGCGAGGATGGGAACCGAGAGCGGCAGGAAGCTCAAGGTTCGATCGGTGGGCGCATCGATCCCGACGCGGACGCGCATCGCGCCGCTGAAGACGGGCGCCGGCGTGACAATCGGCGCCGACAGCACGCCGTCGAGCCAGCGCACGCGCGCGGGATCGAATCCGAGCGCGACGATCGTGGCGGCGTCACCGGCCGAAGGTCCCACGCTCACGCGATCGCTCGGCGCGCCGGGCACGATGGCGATCGCGTCCGACGGCACCGGGAAGACGCGTGCCTGGGCGAATGACGGCGCGCTAGGCAGCGCGGCGCGCAGCGCGGCTTGCATGGCGGTGGCGATCTGCGCCCGCGTCGCCGTCGCCGGCAGGCTCGCGGGAAGTGCGATCGTCTGCGGTGGCAGCGAGCCGATCGTGACCTGGAGCTGGCGTGGCCCGACTGGCACGGGCACGGTGGCCGGCAGCGGCGCCGAGACGAGCGCGGTGATCGCCGTGACCTGCGCCGGCGCGAGGCCAAGCTTCGAGATGGTGACGGTGTCGGTGTCCGTCGGCGCGAAGGCGATGTCGAGGCCCGCGAGCGACGCACCGGCGATCACCGCATCGGCCGGCGCCGCACCACTGGCGTCGGTGAGCAGCGCGGCGCGACCGGCGGGGAGATCGACGATGTCGACGGTGACGCCAGGCTTGTATGCGCCCTTCTCGATCGATCGCCCGACCTCGATGCTCGACCAGCCGTTGCGCCGGCCGGCGAGGTACACGTCGCTCGACGCGACGATGCCCGGATGCGTGTACGGCCAGAAGCGCAGCGGCGCGCCGAGCAGCTCGTGGATGACGACGTCCCGGATGTCGCCCGTGGGCAGGAGATCGCCGAGCGACTGCGGACCCAGTGGCGTGAGCGTGAGCTGGGTGACCGTGCCGCTCTGCGACGTCACAGGGTCGATAGGGGGCCCACTCGGCTTCGGGATGGGCGTGGCCTTCCGACTCACCATCCGCTCCCCCGCAGCTATCACGGTGAACGGGATGGCGCGCGTGCCACTCGCGAGCGTGGCGACGGCGAGCACGATGGAGCCAGGCGTCAGTCCGGCGTAGCGCGCGTCGAGCGAGATCTGTGGCGGCGACGTGGTGCTGCCGTCGCCATGCAACGTGTAGTCGGTCCGCGCCTGGGTGAGGTAGGTAGTGGTGGGATCCGTCGCGACCGCGAGCGCGGGCACCACCACCACCTCGGGCGCGTCATGACCGAACAGGTGGAACGAGCGACCGAGGCGATAGAGCCGCCGCGCCGGATCGAGGCTCGTGTAGACCGCGCCGAATGCCGACCCGGCGATCGGCGTGGCCCAGCGCACGGTCATCAGGTCGTCGCGCACGGTCAGGTCGCGCACGGTGAGCGTCTCCAGCGCGGTCGGCGCGTAGAGCACGACGCGATCACCAGTGGCCAGCGTGGCCGCGGCCGCGACAGACTCTCCATCCGGCGCGAGGATGGCCGACGCGCTCCCGGCGCTCGTGGGTGACGCTGCTACTGCAGCGGGGAACAGGCGCAACCGGTTGAGCCTCGCATCGCCGAGCAGGTCGATCAGCGTCTCGAACTTCTGTGGCTTCTCGCCCTCGGCCGGCACGCTCTGCGCCCGCGTGCCGCGCGGGATGAGCGCGCGCGCGCCGACGTCGAGCGTGAAGGCGAGCTGCGTCGTGGCCGCCGCGCCGGCGCCGAGCTGATAGTCGATCAGCCGGACGAGCCGCAGCACCGAGTCGCGCAGCGTCGCCGTGCGGAGGAACGCCTCGTTCGCGATGCGCTCCTGGTAGAAGGTGAGCACGTCGGCGACGGCGGCCCAGAGCTCGATGGCAGAGATGGTGTAGTCGTCGCTCACGCGCGCCGTCAGGCCGGCGAGCTCCGGCGTGCGCGACAGCTCGTCGACGATCGCGCGCCGGAACGACGAGAAGGTGCCGATGCGATAGGCGACGGCCGAGAGCCAGGGGCGGTTGCCCGGCTCGACGTCGAGCGAGACGACGCTGCAGCAGCCGCAATCGCAGCTCACGAGCCGCCTCCGACCGTGAGGGTGAGCGTGCCGTTCTCCATGTTGCTCGGATCGTTGTCGAGCCGCGCGATCTCCCAGGCGCCGATCGGGATGCTGCCGTTCGCCAGCTCCAGGGCAGGCTCGCGACCGTGTGGATGGAAGACGGTGACCGTCGCCGACTCGACGCCGTCTACGCGCTCGACGGCGGCGTAGATGCGGCTCAGATACACGGGCTCGCCGAAGGTGAAGTTGGCCGGGTCGAACAGGCCGGCGGCCTGTCCTCGGCGACGGCCAGCCGACAGCGCGACCGACACGGCCTGCGCGACGTCGCCGCGGAAGTAGCCGGGCTTCGCGCAGATCTGGATCGCCACGTCGAGCGGGACATAGCGCGCCGAGCGGATCTCCAGGTCGTAGCCCGCCAGGCGATAGCGGGTGAGCGAGTCGAGCACGTGCTTCCGGAAGCGCTCGTCGAGCCGCGTCTGACCGCGCGCGCTGGTGATCACGTGCTCCGGGTCCAGCGGGTCGACGCCGACGAACACCGTGTACCAGCTCCCCGTCCAGCGAAAGCTCGCGACGGCGCCCGAGACGCCGCTGATGGTGAGTGCGGCGTTGCGGTAGTCGTCCTCGGTGACGGCGCGCAGCTGCGACGCGCGGAACGCGGCGGGGGCGTAGCTCCGCACCTGCTCGATCTGCTCCGCGTCCTCGCCTCGAAGCGCGGGAAGCGGATTGCGGACGCGCTCGATCGCGGGCCAGGTCAGCGGCAGCGAAACCGGGCGCACGACGTGAGTCAGCGCGTCGGCGCCGATGTTGCCCGCGCGGCCATTGCCGATGCGGT
>DATFOL010000558.1:0-2741 GCA_035265545.1 Gemmatimonadaceae bacterium
CCCGGTCCAGCTCGTACGCGTCGCTGTTCGTCATCCCCGCCGGCTTGTAGACGTGCTCGCGGACGTAGTCGAAGTAGTCCTGCCCGGTCGCGACCTCGATCACCTTCCCGAGCACGAGCATCCCGGTGTTGCTGTACGACCAGCGAGTTCCGGGCTCGAACTGCAGTGACTCGTCCTTCACCAATCCCATCCAGTCGTCCACGCTCCGCCAGAGCGCGCGCGACTGTCGGTCCCACTCCGGCGAGAAGTAGCTGCCGAGTCCCGACGTGTGCGACAACAGGTGCTTGATCCGCACCTTCGACAGCACCTCGGGCTTCATCGCTCCGGCGGGGAGGAACTTCCCAAGGGTGTCGTCGAGTGAGAGCTTTCCCGCCTCGACGAGCTGCATCACCGACACGGCGGTGAACATCTTGTTCATCGAGCCGAGGTTGAACTTGGTGTCGAGCGTGTTCCTGGCGCCGAAATCCTTGTTCGCGTCGCCGAACGCAGCCTGGTAAAGGGGCACCCCCCGCTTCGCGAGGAGCACGGTTCCCGAGAACACGTCGCGGCTCGCCAGTCGATCGACGTACGCCTTGAGCTGGGCGACGAGCTCCTCGTCGCTCGGCCGTCGCGTTGGCGCGTCGGGAGCAGGCGCGGGCTGGAGGCGGACGCGCGCGATGCGCGCCGGGCTGCCGGCGAGGAACACCGTCATTCGCTGCCACGTTTCGAGACGCACCGACTGCACGAGCCCCGACACTTCTCCCGCTTTGCTCGGCTCCATGCTCTTGAGCGCGACCTCACCGAAGTTCGAGTGGAGAGCGGACAATCGCTCCACCCGCTGCTCGGGCGGCACGGCGCCCTCGCCCCGGTTGACGAAGTGCTCGTCGACGAAGTGCCGGAGTGCGGTGCGGTCGCCCGTGTTCATCACGCGGACGAGGTCGCGCATCACCTGCTCGCCTGCAGCACTCGCGCTGGCGGGTTGCTGGGAGTGCGCGGTCACGGGGAGCGCGAGCGCGGCGAGAAGCAGCGGGAGAATCGAAACCGCACGGTGCATGGGCGGGCCTCGGCGAGTCTGCGAGCGAAGAGGGCGATCGAGCGATCGAATGGCATCGAAGGTATACCTTCTTTGACCCGACGCGCTTGATCAGGGTTGCCTTCGAGCGGTATCCCATGCCGGCGAGCGCCGAGGTCGTATGAGCTCGGCACCTCACACATTCAGCGTACGCTCGTTCACTCGACGAGGGGTGCCCGAACGATCCGCGGGTCGGTGAAGACGTCGTACTCGTCCCGGCTCGTGCTCGAGAACTCCGACACCACCGCGCCCTCGGCGCCGCCCTGAAACCAGTGGCGCGTGTTCGGAGGAATCGTGAACTGCTCGCCCGGCGAGAGCACCAGCTCGTGGAATACCGTGTAGTACTGCTCTGTGCCGGTGGGCGGATGCGCGGTGCTCACCGTCGACGGTCCCTCGACATAGAGTCGCACGGTGCCCCACCGGCACCGGAAGGTCTCCATCTTCCCCGGGTCCGCATCGACGGGCGGATGCCGATGCTCCGGACAGGTCTGTCCCGGGAAGAGCACCAGCTCCTTCGCGCAGTAGCGGTCGGTGTTCACGTAGGTGAGGAGCTGCAGCCCGGTGCGCTCGAGATCGCCCAATCCGAAGTCCGCCACCTCGATCCGCGCGCGCTCCTCCGGCGTGATCACGAGACCGGCGTGCTGCAGCATCTCGGCCGCACGACGCTGCACATGTTCGACTTCGGTTCGCCGCAGCACCCTTCCCTCCGTCGTGGCGTGTCGAAGCTACGGCATCAACGAGCCCGTGTCACGCTCGCGCGCTTGGACAGGAGAGCAACTGCATCTCATGCGAACTGCTGAACTGATTGACGCGGAGGCCGCGGAGAAAAAGTACCGAGGCCGCGGAGCAGCGCTCTCCGGGACGCGCCCCGCGAGGTGGCGCACCATCCCTCTCCATCCACAACCCCAATAGCTCTTGGGGTCGGCATCGACACGTCCGTGGCGCCGCAGCCGTTCCCGGTACCGCGTCTTCAGCAGTTCTCCGCGTCCCCCGCGCCAATCAGTTGCAGCTCGCGCGGCGCAGATGCCGTACGACTAGAACGGGCGCGAGAAATCGACCCCTCGCGGATTCGCTGTTCCCACGACTCCACGTGAAATGCAGTTGGCTTCAACACACTCACGCACCCGCGCACCCGCGCCCTCACAGCGGCGTCGAAACCCTTAGCACCACTGCGCGGCCAGGCCCGTCAGCGAACTCCTTGTAGCGGCTCATGAAGCTCCGGTAGCGCGTGTCGAACAGGTTGCGCACCGAGAGATCCACCGTCACCGGGCCGCGCGGCACCAGGCGGGTGAAGCCCGCACCGAGTGAAGTGATGGTGTAGCTCGGCGGAGCGACGTCGCGTGGATCGATGCGCGTCTGCCGCGCGTTGGACTCCGCGGTGATGCTCACGTACCGATTGCGGAGCATGCCGGTGTCGCCCCCCTCGAGCCGCACACCGTACACGAGCCGCAGCGGCGGGATGAACGTGAGCGGCACCGCCGCCGTGAGGTTCTGCCCGCGTACGTAATCGCCCGACGCCTGCAGCGTGAGGAAGTCGATGGGCCGGTATGCCACGCGCGCCTCCACGCCGGCGAGGCGCGCGTTCCCCTGCACCACCTGCAGCGAGTCGAACGCGCCGCCGCCCGTGCCGAACGGACGGAGGTAGACGTAGTCGTTCACCCGGTTCACGAACCCGCTCACCTCACCGGTC
>DATFOL010000559.1:0-2868 GCA_035265545.1 Gemmatimonadaceae bacterium
CTGCAGGAGGCGCTGGCGACGCTCTCCGAGCGGCAGCGCCTGATCGTGACGATGTTCGACGTCGACGGTCTCACGAGCACCGAGATCGGCGAGATGCTGGAGCTCGCACCGGGCACCGTGCGGTGGCACCTTCATGAGGCACGCCGCCATCTGCGCGGCGTGCTCGCGCGATTCTTTGGGGGCGACGATGGGCGATTCGATGCATAGCGACGGCGCGTTCAATCCATTCGCACCGGACGATCCGCCGCGTGACGAGGCGCTCGCCACGCTGCTGCGGCAGGCGGTGGCCGACGTCCCCGTCGGCTCGGTGGACTGGGACGCACTGGCCTCGCGCATCTCGCGCTCGCTCCCGGCGCGCAGTCTGACCTGGTGGAGCTACACCGACCGCTGGTCGCGGCGCATCCTGCCGATCGCGCTCGCAGCGAGCCTCGTGGGCGCGGTGATGCTCTGGAACGCCGACGAGCCGGCGGTGATGGTCGTGGCGCAGACGACGTCGGCGGACGTGGTCGCGGACGTCGTGCAGGGCGAGCCGGCGGAGGACGCGGCGCGCAGCTTCGCGCGCACGATGACCGCCGACGCCACGCTGGGCGACGCGGAGCCGGAGTGATCCCACCTCGGCTCCGTGCGGGACTCGTGATCGGTGCGGTGGTGATCGCGAGCGGGATCGCCGGCGCCGCGATCGATCGCGCGATCGTCGTGCGGCGGTCGCGGGGCGATGAGGGCGGACGCCGTCAGGGCGGCACTACCGTACGAGGCGAAGTTCCGCCGCAGAGGCAAGAGGACCGCCGCCGCACGCAGATGCTCGACCGCCTCACCAGGGAATTGTCGCTCACTACAGCGCAGCGCGCGGGGCTCGACTCGATCTTCCAGCGCACCGACTCGTCGCTTCGTGCGATCCGGCGCGAGACGCAGCCGCAGATCCAGCAGGTGTTCGAGCGCTCGAACCAGGAAGTGAACGCGCGGCTCGATTCGACGCAGCGCGTGAAGTTCGCCGCGATGCGGAAGAACCGCTCGCGTGAGTATCACGGCGGTGGGCGCGGCGGACCGCCCGGCGAGCGCTCCGCGCCCTCGCGTCAGTAGCCGACCGGGCGCCCACTCCCGCGCGGGTCGGCGACGCCCTCGAAGCCGCCGGGCACGCGCATCAGCGCGTTGACCTGCCCGATCGATCCGGTGCTCGTTCCATAGCCCATCGCGCGCAGCGAGTCGTTCACCGCGGTCGTGATCCCGTTCTCCTCGATCCGCAGGGTGTCCGGAAGCGCCTGGTGGTGCAGTCGCGGCGCGCTCAGCGCGTCGGCGAGCGTCATGCGATAGTCGATCACGTTGAGCAGTACGCCGGTGGTGCTCGTGATGATGCGCGGTCCGCCTCGACTTCCCGCGACGAGCAGCACTCGGCCGCGTGCATCGAGCACGATCGTCGGCGACATCGCGCTCAGCATGCGCTTGCCGGGCTGAATCGCGTTCGCCTCACCCTGCACGAGCCCGTACATGTTCGGCACGCCGGGCCGCGAGGTGAAGTCGTCCATCTCGTCGTTGAGGAAGAACCCCGCCGACGGGAGGTAGACGCCGGAGCCGAAGAGATCGTTGATCGTCGTCGTCATTGCCACGGCGTTGCCCCGCGAGTCGGCCACCGACACGTGCGTGGTCTGGGTGCCTTCACGCAGCGGCGCTGCGGGAGTCGGGGTGGCACGCTCGGCGCCGATGGTCGCGCGCAGCGACGCGGCGTAGCGCTTGTCGGTAAGCTCCTTCAGCGGAACGTCGACGAACGCCGGGTCGCCGAGCTTCGCGTTGCGGTCGACGAACGCGCGCTGGAACGCCGACCCGAGCAGATGCGCCCAGCGAGTGCTCCCGAACGGTGGCAGCGTGCGAAAGCCTTCGAGGATGTTCAGCGTCTCGACCATCGTCACGCCGCCGGACGACGACGGCGGCATCGTGAGCAGCGTGTGTCCGCGGTACGTCGAGCGGATCGGTTTCCGCCAGACCGCGCGGTAGCGCCGCAAGTCCTCGAGCGTGATGATGCCGCCAAGGGCGGCGAGCTCTCGCGTCCACGACTCGGCGATCGGGCCATCGTAGAATCCGGCGCGCCCGCGCGTCGCGATGGCGTGCAGCGTTCGCGCGAGCGCCGGCTGCGCCAGTCGCGCTCCCGGGCCGAGGGGCTCGCCGTTCGGCACGAACACCGCGCCGCCGCCGAACTGCTGGAGCAGCTCCCGATAGTCGCCGAATCTGCGGGCGAGCGCGCTGTCGACGACGAACCCTTCCTCGGCGAGCCGGATCGCCGGCTTCATCACCTCGGCCAGCGGAAGCTTACCATGGCGTGCGAGCGCCTCGGTGAGCCCGGCCACCGCGCCGGGCACGCCCGACGCCAGCGGGCCCACGACGCTCGCGTCGGTGACCTTGCCGTCGGGCCCGACATACATGTCGCGCGTCGCGGCGAGCGGTGCCACCTCGCGGTAGTCGATCGCGGCGTTCCGGCCGTTCGCGAGGTGGATGACCATGTACCCGCCGCCTCCGATGTTGCCGGCCTCGGGGTACACCACGGCGAGCGCGAAGGCCGTCGCCACGGCCGCGTCGACGGCGTTGCCGCCGCGCTTGAGGATCTCGACGCCGGCCTGGCTGGCCAGCGGCGCATCCGAGACGACCATCGCGCGCTTGGCGACGACGGGAGCTCGGCCAGCGGGAAAGCGCCACTCCGCCGGGAACCGCGCCGGCCTGCGTCCCGGAGGAGGCGTGTATCTCGCACCCGAGCCGAGCGTGCCCGCGGCGCCCGCGTCGGTGGCTCCACGCGGAGTGGCCTGCGAGACGGCCTCGCGCGCCATCGCCGCGAGGAGAATCGCGACGAGCGCGACACGAGGGGCGGTCATGCGGTAAGCC
>DATFOL010000560.1:0-3437 GCA_035265545.1 Gemmatimonadaceae bacterium
GCCTGCTCGAAGCTGGCGAGCCCCTCGGCGTTCATCCGTCGCTCCGCCTCGCGCGTCTCGTCGGTGAGGATCGCCGACGACTTGCACTGCCAGAGGAAGTTCGACGCCTCCGGGTGCTCCAGATGCCAGCGCGCGAGACCCTGCCAGAACGCCCAGAGCCCGGCGCGGCCGATCGCGCCGCTGGCTTTCGCGGCGCCCGAGTCTTCCGTCATGCTGTGGTCGCGGTCCGCCAGAACTTCCAGATAGAGGGCGTTGATCATCGCCTCCTTGCTCGGGAAGTAGAGGTAGAGCGTACCGGCGGCGACACCGGCCTCGCGGGCGACGGCGGACATCGGGGCGGCGTGGAGCCCGAGCCGCGCGATGAGGCGGAGGGCGGCGGCGAGGATCGCCTCGCGCTTGTCGGAGGCCGGTCGGGAGGGGAGGGGAACCGCAACGGCAGCGTCCGTCATAGGAACGTCTTGGTGGTAGCGATTGCTTGACACCCGGAGCGGGCCGTCCTAAACTCTGGTCCGAACTGAATGATCGTTCATTCAGACGCCTCGAACGTAGCGCCGCCGACTCCGTCGCGCAATCACGCACGCGCCCGCGACGATCATCACTCGATCCGACTCACCCCGGAGACCTTCGATCATGTTCCTCACCTTCGCGCTCGTCACCGCCCTCGCCGCCCCCGCCGACTCCATCTCCGGCACCTGGCAGATCAAGGGCGAGGTCGCCGGCAGTCCCCTCAACTCGACCTGCACCCTCGTGGTCGCCGAGTCCAAGGTCAGCGGCACCTGCAAGAACTCCGAAGGCAAGGTCGACCCGATCGTCGGCGAGGTGAAGGAGGGCAAGGTCACCTTCGAGCATGGCGGCGACTACCAGGGCACGGAGCTCAAGATCATCTACACCGCCACCCTCCCCTCGGCGAAGGAGATGAAGGGCACGATCGAGGTGAAGCCGTTCGACGTCGGCGGTGACTTCACGGCCACGCCGGTGGCGCCCGCCACGACGGCCCCCGCGAAGTAAGAAGCGATCGAGACCATTCGCTGCACCGAGCGCCGCTCCATCCGCACCACTGGATAGAGCGGCGCTCGCGTTTGCCATCTGGCGCAACGTTGTCGCCGGATGCAGATCAGGCGCGATGCAGTACGATCGCGCCGTCACGGCGATGACCGCCGTGCCACACCCCGCCGACGCCCTCCACATGCCGACCAGCCCTCGCATGGCCACGCGCGCTTCGCTGTTCAGATTCCTCGTCGTTCCCGCGCTGCTCTTCCTCTCGACGACGGGCCTCTCGCACGGGACGCGGCAGCCGGCGTCGCGGATCCTCGTCTTCTCCAAGACCGCCGGATTCCGGCATCAGTCGATCGAGGCCGGGATCGCTGCGATCAAGAAGCTCGGGCAGGAGAACGCCATCGCCGTCGACGCCACGGAGGACGCAGCCGCGTTCACCGACGCGAACCTGAAGAGCTATCGCGCGGTAGTCTTCCTCAGCACCACCGGCGACGTGCTGAACGACACCCAGCAGGCAGCGCTCGAGCGCTACATCCAGGCGGGGGGCGGCTGGGTCGGCATCCACTCGGCGACCGACACCGAGTACGAGTGGCCGTGGTACGGCAAGCTCGCCGGCGCGTACTTCACCAGTCATCCCAACAATCCGAACGTGCGGAAGGGCACATTCCGCGTGCTCGACAAGACCCACGTCTCCACCCAGGGACTGCCGGACAAGTGGGAGCGCGAGGACGAGTTCTACAACTTCAAGTCGATCAATCCGGCGATCAAAGTGCTCGTCGACATCGACGAGACGACGTACCAAGGCGGAACGAACGGCGCCAACCACCCGATGAGCTGGTACCACGAGTACGACGGTGGGCGCGCGTGGTACACGAACATGGGGCACACCGACGCGACGTTCGTCGAGGCGCCATTCCTCAAGCACCTGCTCGGCGGTTTGCGCTGGGCAATGGGCACCAGGCCGCTCAACTACTCGCGCGCCCGGCCGGAGGAGAACCGCTTCACGAAGGTGGTCCTCGCCGAGAACCTGAACGAGCCCGTGGAGCTCGCGGTGCTGCCGGGCGAGCGCATTCTCTTCGTTCAGCGCCACGGCGACGTGCTGCTCTACTTGCCGACGACGAAGGCGGTGAAGAAGCTCGGCACCATCCCGGTGAGCCACAAGTACACGAGCGGCGACGAGGGGGAGGACGGTCTGCTCGGTCTCGTCGCGGATCCGAACTTCGCGCGCAACGGCTTCGTGTACATGTACTACTCCCCCGTGGACGGCGCGCCGAGGAACCAGCTCGCCCGGTTCACGATGAAGGGAGACTCGATCGACCTCGCGAAACCGAAAGTGATGCTCGAAGTGCCGGTGCAGCGCGACCAGTGCTGCCACACCGCGGGCTCGATGGCGTTCGATGCGAGGGGAAATCTCTTTCTCTCGACGGGTGACAACACGAACCCGCACGCGACCGGCTACGCGCCGATCGACGAGCGTGACGGGCGCGGGCCGTGGGACGCGCAGAAGGGCTCGTCGAACACCGACGACCTGCGCGGCAAGATCCTGCGCATCCACCCCGAGCCGGACGGGTCGTACACGATCCCGGAGGGGAACCTCTTCCCGAAGGGAACGGCGAAGACGCGGCCGGAGATCTACACGATGGGGCACCGCAATCCCTATCGCATCTCGGTCGACAAGCACACCGGCTACCTCTACTGGGGCGAGGTCGGTCCCGACGCCTCGGCCGATTCCGCGCAGCGCGGGCCGGCGGGGCACGACGAGGTGAACCAGGCGCGCAAGCCGGGCAACTACGGCTGGCCCTACTTCGTCGGCGACAACAAGGCGTACTTCGATTTCGACTTCGCCACGAAGGCGACGGGTGCGCAGTTCGACGCGGCGCATCCCGTGAACGACTCGCCGAACAACACGGGGCTGCGCGACCTGCCGCCGGCGCAGAAGCCGATGTTCTGGTATCCGGCCGGCAAGAGCACGGAGTTCCCACTCGTCGGCAGCGGCGGCCGCACGGCGATGGCGGGACCCGTGTTCCACCGCGCGGACTTCCGCACCGCCGCGCGGCCGTTCCCGTCGTACTACGACGGAAAGTTCTTCGCGTACGAGTGGATGCGCGGCTGGATCATGGCCGTCACCATGGACGCGAAGGGCGACATGGTGTCGATGGAGCGGTTCATGCCGAGCACGAAGTTCAGCAACCCGATCGAGCTGGAGTTCTCGCCGTCGGGCGATCTGTACATGCTCGAGTACGGGAGCGGGTGGTTCCAGGGGAACCCCGACGCGCGGCTCTCGCGCATCGAGTACAACGGCGGCAACCGCGCACCGACCGTCGTCGCCGACGTCGACAAGGCCGCGGGCCCACTGCCGCTGCAGGTGGCGTTCTCCTCCGCCGGCACGAGTGACGCGGACGCCGACGCGATCCGCTACGCGTGGACGATCACGGGGCCGG
>DATFOL010000561.1:0-8886 GCA_035265545.1 Gemmatimonadaceae bacterium
TCTGACGCGTCGGTCCGTCAGTCAGCGGCTGCGCAGCGATGTTCCCACCGGCACGCTGCTCTCGGGCGGTGTCGACTCGAGCCTCGTCACGGCGCTCGCGAGCCAGGAGTCGGGGCGCACGATGGACGCGGTCACGATGGGTTATGACGACCCCGCGTTCGACGAGCGCCCGTTCGCGCGCACGGTCGCGTCGCGCCACGGCGTGACGCTGCACGAGGAAGTGCTCACCCCGCGCGTCGTCACCGATCTCCCCGCGATCGTGTGGCAGTACGGACAGCCACTCGCCGACGTCTCGATCGTTCCCAACTACTACCTCGCGCGCGCCGCACGGCGGCACATGACGGTGGCGCTGGTGGGCGACGGCGCCGACGAGGTGTTCGGCGGCTACGCGCGGCCGATGGTCGAGCGCGCGGCCGGAATCTACCGTGCCCTGCTCCCGTCGCCGATGCGCCGCGCACTGGGCGCGATGCTCGGCGAACGGCCAGGCTCGCGCCACGAAGGTGTGCGGCGACGTCTCGCGCTCCTCGCCGCCGCTGGCGCAGGCTCGGCGGCCGATGCCTTCGTGTACGACCGCTCTTTTCGCCGTCTGCGCAATCACGCCTACGACGCGCGCCTGCTCCGTGCGCTCGACGGCTGGCACCCGGACACGCTCTATCGGGACGCATGGTCGCGCGCCGAAGCGACGGACGACGTGGACCGCGCGCTCTACGGCGACATCACCACCTACCTTCCCGACCAGCTGCTCGCCAAGGCCGACGTCTCGGCAATGGCGCACGGGCTCGAGACGCGCTCGCCCTTCCTCGGGCGCGAGCTGCTCGAGTACGCCGCGACGCTGCCCACGTCGCTCCGCCTGCGCGGCTGGACGACGAAGTACCTCCTCAAGCGCGTCGCCGAGCGTTACGTGCCGCGCGACGTGGTGTACCGCCCGAAGCGCGGCTTCGTGATGCCCGCCTCGGACTGGCTTCGCGGCGACCTCGGACCGTACGCGCGGTCCACGCTCGGCTCGGCGCGCTTTCTCGACCGCGGCTGGATCCAGCCCGACGTCGCGCGCCGGCTCATCGCCGAGCATGCGGACGGCAGCCGTGATTGGGGACAGCAGCTCTGGACGCTGATGATCCTCGAGATCTGGGCTCGGCTCGCGCTCGATGGCAGTCTCGCGCCGAGCGATCCGCTCGACGTGCGGGTGCTGGCGGAGAGCGCGCGATGACCGCCGTCGCGATCCCGCCACGCTACGCGCCGCCGCCCGACACGATGCAGACGCTGCAGACCTTGCAGCTCGGCATGGAGTGGTTCAGCGAGAAGGCGGGTGGGCTCAACCGCATGTACATGCAGCTCGTCGGGGAGCTGACGCGATCCGGCGTCGAGCTGCACGGGCTCGTCGCCGGCTCGCCGGACGTCGCGCGCGCCTCCGACGGATTGGTGCACGCCTTCGCGCCGTCGGATGCGCCGCTGCTCGCGCGCATGACCGCATTGCGCGACGCCAGCGCCGCGTGGCTGCGCGAGCGACCCGACGCGGTGATCGTGTCGCACTTCGCCATGCACGCCTTCCCCGTGCTGCCGCAGGTCGCACGGCATCCGCTCGTCGTGCACTTCCAGGGGCCGTGGGGTCAGGAGTCGGGCGCGGAAGGCGCCGGTGCGCTCCCGGTGCTCGCCAAGGAGATGGTCGAGCGCACGGTGTATGGTCGCGCCGCGCAGGTCATCGTGCTCTCCGCCGCGTTCCGTGACGTGCTCATGAACCGGTTCGGCGTGCCGCTGCGACGCATCCACGTGATCCCCGGCGGCGTGGACGTCGATCGGTTCGCCGGCACCGAACTCCCGCGCCGGAAGAGCCGTCGCGCGCTCGGCTGGCCGACGGACCGGCCGATCGTGCTCTGCGTGCGCCGGCTCGTGCGCCGCGTCGGCGTGGACACTCTCGTCGAAGCAGCGGTGTCGCTGCGGGAGCGCGTACCCGACGCGCTCGTCCTCATCGCTGGTACCGGCCCGCTCCAGGGCGAGCTCGAGGCGCGAATCGCCGCGCTCGGACTCGGCGACCACGTGCGCCTGCTCGGCTTCGTCCCCGACGACACGCTGCCGATGCTGTACCGCGCGGCGGACCTGAGCGTCGTGCCCTCGTCGTCGCTCGAGGGGTTCGGGCTCGTCACCGTCGAGTCGCTCGCCGCCGGGACGCCGTGCGTCGTCACCCCGGTGGGCGGGCTCACCGACGTCGTCACGCCGTTCGCGCCGCAGCTCGTCACGGAGTCCACGAGCGCGGCCGACATCGGCGCCGTGCTCGCCGCCGCCCTGCACGACGAGATTCCTGTGCCGAGCGCCGCGGAGTGCGTGGCGTACGCGCGTCGCGACTTCGACTGGCCGGTCGTCGCGGCGCGGGTGCGGCACGTCTACGAGCTGGCGCGCGCGTGAGCACTCCCACGGTGCTCTTCGTCGACCACACCGGCGTGATGGGCGGCGCGCAGCACTCGCTGCTCGACATCGCGGAGTCACACCGCGAGCACGGCGCCGTCGCGCTGTTCGAAGACGGTGCATTCGCGAGTGCGCTCGAGGCGCGCGGTGTGCGCGTGCTGCGCATCGCGGGGGGCGACACGCTGCGCCGGATCAAGAAGTCGAGCGTGCTCCCCGGTGTCCGCCCGCTCGTCGCCGCGGGTCGGATGGCGCGTGCCCTCGCCGAGCTCGCGCGTCCCTTCGACGTGCTCTACGCCAACTCGCCGAAGTCGTTCCTCGTCGCCGCGCTCGCGGGCGGCATCGCGCGGAAGCCGGTGGTCTGGCACCTGCGCGACATCCTCGGCCAGGGCCACTTCAGCGCGACGAATGCGCGTGCCATGGTCACGGTCGCCAACTGGCGCGCGGTGCGCGTCGTCGCCAACTCGCGCGCCACCGCCGATGCGTTCGTCGCGGCGGGAGGCGATCCGTCGCTCGTCACCGTCGTCCACAACGGGATCGACCCCGCGCCATTCGATGCGCTCGCCCCCGACGCGCGAGGTACCGTGCGCGCCGAGCTCGGCATCCCGGCCGACGCGTTCCTGGTCGGCTCGTTCAGCCGCCTGCATCCCTGGAAGGGGCAGACGGTGCTGCTCGACGCCGTCGCGCGGATGCCCGACGTGCACGCGCTCATCGTGGGCGGAGCGCTGTTCAGCGGCGAGGCGCCATACGAGGCGGAGCTCCGCGCCCGCGCGCAACTGCCCTCGTTCGCGGGCCGCGTGCACATGCCCGGCGCGCGCGACGACGTGCCGCGCCTGCTCGCCGCGTGCGACGTGGTCGTTCACGCCTCCGTGCTCGCCGAGCCGTTCGGGCGCGTGCTGGTGGAGGCGATGCTGGCGGAGCGACCCGTCGTGGCGACGCGCGCGGGCGGTGTGCCCGAGGTGGTCACCGATGGCGAGACGGGGGTGCTCATACCCCCAGGCGATGCCGGTGCTCTCGGTGACGCGCTCGACGCGTTGCGGCGCGACGTCGTGCGAACCGCGACGCTCGCACGTCGCGGTGCCGCGCGCGCGCGTGAATGCTTCTCGCGCGACGCGATGCTCGCCGGCGTGCGCCGCGTGCTGGACGAGGTGGCCGCGTGAAGGTCGCCATCGTCCACGACTATCTGAATCAGGCGGGGGGCGCCGAACGTGTCGTCGCCGTGCTGCACCGCATGTTCCCCGACGCGCCGATCTTCACGACGATCTTCGACCCGCGCGCCGTCGGGTTGCCGCTCGCCAAGGCCGACGTGCGCGTGTCGTGGATGCAGAGCCTGCCGAAGTGGAAGCAGAACTTCCGCCGCTACATGCCGCTCTATCCATTCGCTGTGCGCTCGTTCGACCTGCGGGGATACGACGTCGTCATCACGAGCAGCTCGGCGTTCGCCAAGGGGGTGCGCGTACCACCGACGGCGCTGCATCTCTGCTACTGCTACACGCCGATGCGCTGGGCATGGAGCTTCGACCGCTACGTCGACCGTTCGGCGCTCAGCCCCTCGGCGCGCATGGCGGCGCGACTCACCCTGCCTGCGCTGCGTCGCTGGGACACCGCGACGGCGCGCAACGTCGACCGCTTCATCGCCATCTCGACGGAAGTGTCCGACCGCATCCGCGCGACGTACGGTCGCGGCAGCGAGCTCGTGTTCCCGCCGGTGGACGTCGCGCGCTTCCGGCACGACCGGCCGGTGGGCGACTACTTCCTCGTCGTCTCGCGGCTCAACGCGTACAAGCGGATCGACCTCGCCGTGCGCGCCTGCACGGCGCTGGCGCTGCCGCTCGTCGTCGTCGGTGCCGGCCCCGAGCGCGAGATGCTCCAGTCGATCGCCGGTCCAACGGTGCGGTTCATGGGCCGGCTCTCCGACCGCGAGGTGACGGCGCAGTTCGAGCGTTGCCGTGCACTCATCTTGCCTGGGGAGGAAGACTTCGGCCTCACGCCGCTGGAGGCGAACGCGGCGGGCCGGCCCGTGGTGGCGCTCGCACGCGGCGGCGCGCTCGACACGGTGCGCGACGGCGAGACGGGAGTGCTGTTCCATGACGAGTCGACGGAGTCGCTCGAGGGCGCATTGCGGACGGTGCAGCAGCGGCAGTGGGACGCCGTGCTGCTGCGCGCGCACGCCGAGTCGTTCTCCGAGCAGGTATTCGAGTCACGCTTCCGCGCCGTGCTCGCCTCGGCGATGGTGCAGCGCAGGTTCGGCCGGCTCGGCGCGGACGACGCCGCGTAACCGCGCAGCATGACCGCGGTCGCCTACGAGCTCGCCCGCTGCGCGGTGTGCGCGAGCGCGGAGTCGGACGAGATCGTATCCATCGACGATGCCAAGCTGGAGATCGAACTGCTCTGGGAGTATCACCAGAAGCGCCTCGATCCGACGACGCCGGCCGAGCACCTCATGGACCGCGTCGCCTTCTCGCAGCGCCCGCCGCTCAGGCTCGTGCGCTGCCACGACTGCGGGCTCGTGTACCGCAATCCGGTGGAGCGCCCGAGCGAGCTCACGGCGATCTATGAAGAAGATCGTCCGGCGGAGAATGTGCTCCGTACGCTCCACGACACCCAGCGTCCGGCGTACGACGCGCAGGCGGCGCGGCTCACCGAGATCTTCGGCCGGCGCGGCACCGGCATCGAGATCGGGAGCTACGTCGGTGCCTTTCTCGCCGCGGCACGCGACGCCGGCTGGCAGTTCGCCGGCGTGGACGTCAACGCCGAGACCAACGCGTTCACGCGCTCACTCGGTTTCCAGGTGCACGACGGCACGATCGAGTCGCTCGACCCGGCGCGGCGCGCCGACGTCGTGGCGATCTGGAACTGTCTCGATCAGCTCCACGACCCCGCATCGGCGGTGCGCGCAGCGCGCACGCACCTCGCGGCTGGAGGGATGCTCGCCATCCGGGTGCCGAACGGCGCGTGCTACGCCGCGTTCCGTCCTTTGTTGAAGTCTCCGCTCGCCGCGATCGCTCGCGAATGGCTCGTGCAGAACAACCTGCTCGGCTTCCCCTATCGCTTCGGCTTCACGCCGACGGCAGTGACGCGGCTCGTGGAACGGAACGGCATGCGCGTCGAGCACGTGTTCGGCGACGTACTGGTCCCGATCGCCGATCGGTGGACGAAGCGGTGGGCCGCGCTCGAGGAGCGGCTGGTCAAGCGCGTGATCGGCGCGGGCGCGAGGATCTCGAGCGGCGACAGGCCGCTGGCGCCGTGGTTCGAGCTGTATGCGCGGGTGGAGTGAGCGCAGCTATCCCGCCGCCTGCCGCCGCGTCGAGCGCTCGCCGATCTCCCGCAGCCGCTCCGCCGTCCACTCCGCCGCTTCGTCGATCGCCTGCGGGGGCGGCCAGTGTCCCCCCTCGTACCAGCTCAGCCGCTTCGGCTCCTCGGCGTAGGCGAACAACCGCTCCGCCTGCGCCGGCCGCGTCGTCATGTCGCGCCGTCCGTTGACGAGGAGCAGCGGTCGTCCGCGCAGCTTGCGCACGGCGCGCAGCGGATCCACCGCGCGCCGCAACAGCGCCGCGTAGGGCGTCGTGTCCGGGAGGTCTCCCGCCGCCGCGAGCGTGACGACTCGCACCGCCGGCTCCTCCGACGCGGTCATCAGCGCCAGAAAGCCGCCGAGCGAATACCCGATCACGCCGATGGCCCCCGCGTCGACTTCCGGCTGCCCGCCGAACCATTCGATCGCCGATCGCGTCTCGCGCACCGCCGTCGTCCACGCCCGCACGAGCGCGAGCGGATTGCGGAATGGGATCTCCTCGCCCCGACCGTCGCGCTCGCCGTGAAATGGCAGATCAAGCGCGAGCGAGGCGACGCCGCGCTGCTGCAGCGCACGGCCCACCGACTGCGTCATGCGCTCCTTGCTCGACGAGAAGCCGTGCAGCAGCAGCACCGCCGGCGTGGGGCCCTCGACCGGTGGCAGCAGGAGCGTGGCCGGCACGCGCTCGGTGCCGTGCACGAGGTCCAGCAACCTCTCCTCTCCACGCGCCGTAGTGCTGGAACGCCGGGCCGTCGCGGCGAAGTAGGGGCGCTTCATGCGGCGCGTCAGGCGCAATTTCTTCGCCGCCGCCGTCTTCGCGTGGGCCTCCCGGCCCTGCTAGCTTCACTCGATGAGGACACCTGCGGCATGACGCCGATGCGCTGGCTGCTCACGATCGTCTCCTTCGCCGCGACGATCGGAGTGTCGCTCCATCTGGTCCTCGACTGGTCGCAGCAGGGGATGTCGCTGACCCTGCCGGCGATCGCGCACCTGCTCGCCGCCACCGCGGTGTGCATCGAGGTGCTCGCGCGGGCGCTCAAGATCCGCTGGAGCGCTCGCGCCGCGGGTATCTCCCTCTCGCTCGGCACGGCCACGCGTACCTGCCTCGGCGGCGATTTCGCCGCCGCGATCACGCCGGCCCGCAGCGGCGCCGAGCCCGCGCGCTTCTTCGTGCTCTCCGAGTCGGGGCTCAAGGCATCGAGCGTGCTCGTGATCCTCTACGCCGAGCTCTTTCTCGAGGTCTTCTCGCTCGCCGCGGTCGTGCTCGTCGTCGCCGTGGTGTTCCGCCACGCGGGGGTCGTCGTCGCCACGCTGGTCAGCATGGTGGGCGGCTACGCGACCGTCATCCTCGGCATCGGCGGGGCGGCGCTCTATCTGTCGCGGCGCAACATGAGCGGTCCGCCCCCGCGCTGGGCGCGACGGCTGCGACTCACCGGCGGCCGATGGCTCACCATCCAGACGGCGCTCATCAAGCTCCGCGCGACGATCGACTCGGTGGAGCACGTCCACACACGCCCGGCGGTCTACGCCTTCCTCGCTTCGGTAGTGCACGTGGCAATCCGGCTCACCGTGCTCCCCGCGCTCGTGCTCACCAGCGTGTCGACCGCGCCGCTCGCGCCGCTCGCGCTCTGGCCACTCGGATTCCTCTACGGTGCGGCGGTCGTCCCCGCGCCCGGCGGCGGAGGGGCCGTCGAGATGGCGTTCCGCGCCGCCCTCGGCAACACGATCCCCGTCCAGCTCTTCGCCGCCGCGCTCATCTGGTGGCGGTTTTACACCTTCTACATCTACATCCTGCTCGGCGCACTGGCCGCCGGGCGGACGGTGATGAGGGCGGTGAGGAAGACGGAGGAGTACGAGGCTGAGGTCGAGGGGGTGGCCTAGGGCATCGCCGAACGCCTGGCAAGGCACTGCAGTACTTGGGTACCTGGTACGACTGACGTACCTGGACCCTCGCGACCACTCCGACGAATGCACCGACGCCGCTCTACCAGGACGCTCTGCTCAGAGCGTTTCGGTTAGAGCGGCGTCCAATCATTCGTGGGGCTAGTATGCCAGTCCAGTTACGTCGTTGTACAAAGTACTTGAGTACTGCAGTGCCCTAAGGCTTACAGAACCGACGTCGCCTCCGTGAGAACCTCCGCCGGCACTCCCCCCGGAAAGTACGCGTTGTGCACGTACTGCCGCACCATCCGCTGGGTGTTGAAGAAGCTGCCGTTCAGCGCGATCGCCGAGCGTCTCACCTCCGCGTAGGCGAACGGCAGACCGTAGAACAGCGGCAGGATCACGCGCTCGAGCTTGATGTACAGGTCCACCGCGTCGCGCGCCGGGTCGCCCTCGGCGTCCGGGCCGCCGATCGACCAGCCCGTGACTCCCTCGACGTGGCCCTCGACCCACCAGCCGTCGAGCACCGAGAACGAGGGCACCCCGTTCAGCGCCGCCTTCATCCCGCTCGTCCCTGATGCCTCGAGCGGCTTCATCGGATTGTTGAGCCAGAGATCGACGCCCGCCACCATCTGGAGCGCGACGGCCATCTCGTAGTTCTCGATGTAAACGACCTTTACCAGATCGCCGAGCCGCTCGCGCGCGCTGTGGATCCGGCGAATCAGGTCCTTGCCGCCGCCGTCGTGCGGGTGCGCCTTGCCGCCGTAGACGATCTGGATCTTCCCCACCGTCCGCGCGATCTCCGTCAGCCGGTCGAGATCGCTGAAGATGAGATCCGCGCGCTTGTACGGCGTCGCGCGGCGCGCGAAGCCGATCGTCATCGCCGCCGGATCGAGCTGCTGTCCCGTGCGACGCGCAATCTCGTCCAGCAGCACGCGCTTGCTCGCCGCGTGCGCGTCGCGGATCTCCTGCAGCGGAATGCCGACCGCGTAGCGCAGGTACAGGTTGTCGCGCCGCCACTCCGGCATGCGGCGGTCGAACAGCGCCGCGAACTCCGGGGCAGTCCACGTTACCGCGTGCACCCCGTTGGTGATCGAGTTCACCGGATACTCCGGGAACATCCCGCGGGACACGTCGCGGTGCCGCATCGCCACGCCGTTCACGAAGCGCGTCAGATGCAGCGCGAGGTGCGTCATGTTGAGCATCCCCTCGTGCACGCCCCCCGCTGCCTCCAGTAGCGCGACGCGCTCGTCGCCGAGCACGTGGCGCACCATCTCGAGCGGGAACTTGTCGTGGCCCGCGGGCACCGGCGTGTG
>DATFOL010000562.1:0-4684 GCA_035265545.1 Gemmatimonadaceae bacterium
AGTGCGACGAGACCATGTCGCTCCCACTCCGCGGAGGGTCCCCTTCATCATTTCCGGAGCACGAATGCGACGCCTCGCCGCACTCCTGGCCGCGGTCATCCTCACCGCGTGCAGCAACGAGATCGATCAGAGCACGCGGCCGGCGTCGGTCGTGGGCTCGTATGAGTTGAAGGCCTACGGCGGCCGCGGCCTGCCCGTTCAGGTGTCGTCCGACGTCAACGGCACGATGGAGATTCTGAGCGGCGAGCTCGTCATCGGGTCGGACAGGTCGTGGGCGGAGTCGCGCGTCTATCGCTACACCGAGAGCGGAGTGGTGCAGCAGGTTTCGTTCGGCTCGGCGGGCAGTTGGGTCTTCCTGCGCGATGGCGCGGACATGCAGTTCAACGACAAGGTGCTCGGCTATCAGTTCACCGGAACCGCTGCGGGCGGCAGCGTCACGCTGAACCTGAACGACGGAAACACGGTGATCTACTCGCGCTAGCGGCTCGCGTTCCGCGCTACCCGTTCCGGGGACAGGGGGCGGGAACGAACGACGTCCGTAGGCGTTTGGCTGTCGAAGGGAGCGCGTGGCTCCGTGGCCCGCCGCTCCAGCTCTCGACACCGACACCGAGCGGATGAGCGTGGACGACGCAGCACACTGCCGGCGAATCGTGCGGACGCATGCACGTACCTTCTGGCTCGCCAGCCACTTTCTGGTCCCCGAGAAACGTCGCTCGGCGTACGCACTGTACGCCTTCTGCCGACTGGCGGACGACCTGGTCGACCTCGCCGGGCAGACCTCGCCAATGTTGACGGCGATGCGCCTGGCCACCTATCGCCGCGATCTCGCCGAGGCGCTGGACGGCCGGCCGCAGGGCCCCGTCTTCCGCGAGCTGAACCGCGCGGTTCGGCAACACGACGTGCCCGCCTCGGTGCTGCACGAGCTGCTGGAAGGGATCGCGCGCGATTGCGAGCCGGCGCACTACGCTACCTGGCCCGAGCTCTACCGCTACTGCGAAGCGGTGGCGAGCACGGTGGGCGAGATGTGCACCTACGTGTTCGGCGTCCCGGGCGGCGAGGACGTGCGCCGCCGAGCGCTCACCCACGCGCGCATCCTGGGCGTGGCCATGCAGCTGACGAACATCCTTCGCGACGTGGGCGAGGACGCGCACAAGGGACGGTGCTATCTCCCGGAAGAGGATCTCGAAACGCACGGACTGACCCGGGAGGAGGTTCTGTCGGGCGTGCTTCCCACGGACGCGCGGTGGCGTGCCCTGATGACGTTCCAGATCGCCCGCGCTCGGTCACTGTATGCGGCCGCGGCGCCGGGGATCGCCCTGCTGGCCCCGGACTCGCAGCGGTGCGCCACTGCGTGCGCCATCGGCTACTCCGAGATCCTCGGCGCCATCGAGGCAATCGGCTACGACACCTTCGCCACCCGTGCACGGCTGGGCGCGCGCGCTCGGGCAGCGGTGGCGTGGAACGTGTGGCGAATGCCGATCGCGCGCACTTCGCCGGAGGCGCCACCAGTTCGTCCGCACACCGAGGGAGCGAGGATCACGTGGGCCTGAACGAGTCCACCGCAACGGTGCGATCGCCCGAATCGCGCTTCGCGCGCCTCGCGCTTGCCGGGCACGTCGTGCTTCTCGTGTTCTCGGGGATCGCGTTCGCAACATTCCTCGCGCCGCCGGCACCAGCATGGCTGCAGACGCCGGCCAACCAGCGCGTGGCCGCGTTCATGTTCATGTTCGGCGGGCAGACGACGGTCGTGCTCGGCGCGCTCGCCGGCCTGCTGCACGCGGCGAGTCGGCTCGGCTGGCGCACCGCCGTGTCGGTGTTCGTCGTCGGCTTCTCGATCTCGCTCGCCTCGGAGCTGACGGGCACGTCGACTGGGTATCCATTCGGACCGTACTCGTACACGACGCAGCTCGGCTACCTGATCGGCGGCCGGGTGCCGTTCAACATCCCGACGTCGTGGTTCTTCATGCTGTACGCGTCGCTGGCGATCTGCGGCCGCGTGCTCAGCGTGGCCGATGACTCGCGCACGCGCTGGCGCTGGGCCGCCGTCGCGGCACTGGTGCTGACGGCGTGGGACGTTTCGATGGATCCAGCGATGGTGGCGACGACCCACTGGCTGTGGCATCTGCCCTCACTCGAGGGCGCGTCGCCGCTCCGCCGCGTGCTGCTCACCGGATTCTTCTACGGGATGCCGCTCACGAACTGGCTCGGCTGGCTGTTGACCGGGCTGATCGTCGCACGCGCGATGCTCGCCATCGTCCCGCCGACACGATGGGCGTCACGGGTCTCGCCCTCGCGCCTGCCCCTCGTGCTCTACGCCGCGAACGGCGCCCTGCCGCTCCTCATCTGCGCGGGACGAGGGATGTGGTGGGCCTTCGCTTTGGGGACGCTGGCGATGGGCATCCCTCTGGTGCTCGCGGTGCGCCGCACCGACGGCGCTCCAGTCGCACGCCGTGACGTCGCGCGCGTTGCGCGCGCCACCGCGAACGGCTGAGCGGTGCGCATCGTCGTCATCGGCAGCGGCTTCGGCGGACTCGCGGCGGCCATCCGGCTCCAGCAGCAGGGGCACGAGGTCACGATCGTCGAGAAGCGCGACAAGCCGGGTGGCCGCGCATACGTGTACGAGCAGGACGGCTTCACCTTCGACGGCGGCCCGACGATCATCACCGCACCGTGGCTGATCCACGAGCTGTTCGAGCGCAGCGGCCGGCGCACCCGCGACTACGTCGATCTGGTGCCGATCGACCCGTTCTACAACATCCGGTTCGAGGACGGCTCGGTGTTCCGGTACACGGGAGACCGCGCGCAGGTCATCGAGCAGATCCGGCGCTTCTCGCCGGACGACGTCGACGGATACCTGCGCTTCGCCGCCGCGACCGAGCGGATCTTCGAGGCGGGGATGGCGCTGATCGACACGCCGTTCGACCGGCTCGCGGACATGCTCAAGGTCGTTCCCGACCTCGTGCGGCTGCAGTCGCACAAGTCGGTGGCCCAGCTCGTGAACGGCTACTTCAAGGATCCGCGCCTGCGACAGGTCTTCAGCTTCCATCCCCTGCTCGTCGGCGGAAATCCGTTCCAGAGCACGTCGATCTACGCGCTGATCCACACGCTGGAGCAGCAGTGGGGGGTGTGGTTCGCGATGGGTGGCACGGGCGCGCTCGTGCGTGGGCTCGTGCAGCTCTTCGTGGAGCTCGGAGGCGTGTTGCAGCTCGAGTGCGAGGTGGGCCAGATCGATGTCGACCCGCGCACGCGGCGTGCGACCGGCGTTCGGCTCGCGAGCGGCGAGCGCATCGCGGCCGACGCCGTGGTGAGCAACGGTGACGTGGCGACGACGTACATGACGCTCGTGCCAGCCGCGCTCCGACGCCGCAACACCGACCGACGCTACAGACGGATGCGGTACTCGATGTCGCTGTTCGTGATGTACTTCGGCACCGACCGCCGCTACGAGGACGTCGCGCACCACGAGATCCTGATGGGGCCGCGCTATCGGGGGCTGCTGGACGACATTTTCACGAAGAAGTCGCTCGCCGACGACTTCTCGCTGTACCTCCATCGGCCGACCGCGACCGATCCGTCGCTCGCGCCACCCGGCTGCGACAGCTGGTACGTGCTCTCGCCAGTGCCGAACCTCGCCGGCACGACGGACTGGCGCGCGGCGGCGCGTCCGTACCGCGACCGAATCGTCGAGTACCTCGAGCGGCGCTACCTGCCAGGGTTGTCACGACACATCGTCACAGAGCGCACGATCGATCCCCTGCACTTCCGGGACACCCTGAACAGCCATCTGGGGAGCGCATTCTCGGTCGAGCCGATCCTGACGCAATCGGCATGGTTCCGGCCGCACAACCGCAGCGAGGACATCCCGAACCTCTACTTCGCCGGCGCGGGGACCCATCCGGGAGCCGGGCTGCCAGGGGTGATCAGCTCTGGGAAGATCGTCGCCGAGATGATCGGTGCGGGGGAGCCATCTCGCACGCTTCGGGACGGTTCGAGCGGCGATCGAGCGGAAACGCGGATGACACGGATCTGAACGGCAGAACGACCGGATCGCTCCTCTGCGGGTCGAGATTCCGAGCTCCGAGTAGCGCTCCTCTCCATCCGCGACCCTAAAGTTCCTTTATGGGCTGCGGGGCAGCGCTCGAAGCACAGCAGCTGCGCCGATCCGTGGCAATCCGGGTCATCCGATCAGATCCGCGTTCCCGCCGTTTGATCGCCACTCGAACGATCCGAGGCTCGCCCGTCGCGGAACTTCCCGCCCCGCCGGAGGCTTCCCGAGGCATCTTCAACCCTGCAAGCGGCCGAGCGGAACGGTTAGCTTTCGTGGTCACCGCGCCGCGCTCACACCGTGCAAGCGAGCGGAGCCGTCGCCTGTTCCGAGCTCTAGCGAACCACATGGATATCCAGATCACCACCAAGAAGAGCGAAGGGGTCGAGCGTCTTCTCGAGGTTTCCGTTTCGCTCGCGACCGTGAACGCGGAAGAGGAGAAGACCGCCCGGCGCTACGCCAGCTCGGTTCGTCTTCCCGGTTTCCGCCCGGGCAAGGCGCCGCCGGCGATGGTGCGCAAGCGCTTCAAGGACGCCATCCGCCAGCAGGTGCTGGAGACGCTCGTGCAGGAAGCGTTCAAGGAGGTGATGGAGCGCGAGAAGCTGGATGTCGCCGCGCAGCCGCACGTGCACGACGTGA
>DATFOL010000563.1:0-18330 GCA_035265545.1 Gemmatimonadaceae bacterium
GCAGGCAGCGTCCGACTTGTTGGCGACCCGGATCGCCAGCGACCCGGGCATCGTGCCCGCCGTGCTCGAGGCCGCTGTCCACTTCCACCACTTCGGCGAGCAGGTGGTGGCCGACGTCCCCGTCGCGCTGCCCGGCGACCCACTCGCGATCCGCTCCTTCGCGCGCCGCATCGAGCGGCTGTGCGGCGTCCGTCTCGTCGATCACCTCAAGCGGCGGATCTAAGCCGCTCCTACCGGAGAATTCCCATGGAGATCACCCCGCGTGAGCTCGACTTCCTGAACTTCTACCGCGCCTCGGAGCTGCACGGAGGCCTCATCCTCGGCCAGGTCGCACGCCGCGCGCGTGGATCCGCCCTCATCCTCGATCTGACGCGCCACAGCGCCGAAGAGGTCGTGCACGCCCAGCTGTGGACGGAGACGATCATCGCCGTCGGCGGGCAGGTGCGTCCGGTGCGCGAGACGTACCAGGCGCGCTACGCGCGGTTTGTCGGAACGCCGACGGCGCTCGTCGACGTGCTGGCGCTCACCCAGGTGTTCGAGCGCCGCGTGTACCGCCATTTCACCGAGCACCTGCATCGTGCCGGCACGCACCCGCGCGTGCGCGAGACGCTCGCGCGAATGCTCGAGGAGGAGAAGGGGCACCTGCGCTGGGTGAAGCGCTGGCTCGACGACCAGGCTCGCGTCCGCGGCGCCGCCGTCGCCGACACGATGATTCGCTATGCCGCCGCCGATGCGCTCGTGTACGCCGAGATGACCGACGAGCTCGGGTGGAGGGTGGCCGCATGAGCCCGCGCATCACGCTTCCCGATGCCGTGCGGGACCGGCTGTTCTTCGCCCAGGTGCGCGAGGATCCGTGCGCCGAGCTGGCCGCGCTGCGCCCAAGGTCTGACGACGAGGTAGTGGTCGTGAGCTCCGGCGGCTGCACGGCGCTCTCCCTGCTCGCCGCCGGTGCGGGTCGGGTCACCTCGGTGGACCTGAACCTGACTCAGAATCACGTCGTCGAGCTCAAGGCGGCGGCGTCCGCGCTAGGCGCTCGCCGCGCGACCGCGTTCCTCGGCGCGCTCCCGTCCACGTCGCGACGTGCGACGTACGCCTCGCTGCGCGACGCGCTCACGCCCGGCGCCAGGCGCTACTGGGACGCGCGTGAGCGCACGGTGAGCGCGGGGGTTCTGCGCGCCGGCGTGAGTGAGCGGTTCATCGCCGGCGTGGTCTCGGCGCTGCTGGTCGCGGTGCATCCGCGCGCCCGCGTCGTGCGGCTGCTCGCCTGTCGTACCCTCGACGAGCAGCGTGCGCTGTTCGAGCGCGAGTGGAGCACGCGGCGCTGGCGCGCGTTGTTCGCGCTGCTCTGCAACCGGCTCGTGCTGCGCAACACCTACCCGGCGGAGTTCTTTGCGCACGTGGAGAACCCGAGCTTCGCGTTGCACTTCCGCCGCCTCGCCGAGCACGCGCTCACCGAGCTGCCGGTCTCGAGCAACTACTTCCTCCACCAGATGCTCACCGGCCTCTATCCGGTCGACGAGCCGGAAGGCGTGCCGCCCTACCTGAGCGGGGAAGGCGCGTTGCGCGTCGCCGCCGCGCGCGACCGGCTCGAGCTGGTGGACGGCGGCATGACGTCCTATCTGCGCACGAGGCCACCTGGATCGGTGAACGCCTTCGCACTGTCCAACATCTGCGAGTGGATGTCGCAGGCCGAGGTGGACGCGCTGTTCCGCGAAGTGCTGCGGACCGCCGCGCCCGGCGCTCGGCTGGTGTACCGCAACTTCGTCGGCTGGACGGAGCTGCCCGCGTGGTGCGAGCGCATCGTTCCCGACGAGGACGTGAGCGCGCGGTTGAGCGGCGCCGATCGCAGCGTGGTGCAGCGCCGGGTGGTGGCATGCCAGGTGGAGGCCGCATGAGCGCGACACTGGCGCCCGACACCGGCGCGCTGCTCGTGCGCGATGCGGAGCCCGCCGACAACGACGCGCTGGTGCAGCTCGCCGGCGCATGCCCGATGCGCGGCGACCTGACGATGTGCGTCGACCGCGCACCGGATTTCTTCGGCCTCGTGCGGCTCGAAGGTGAGCGCTGGCGCGTCGGCGTGGCCGATGTGGACGGGAGCGTCGTCGGCTGCGTCGCCGCGTCCGAGCGGCCCGCCTACCTGAACGGATCGGTGACGCGCACCGCGTATGTCGGCGACCTCAAGGTGCACCCGGCGCACCGCAACGGTCTCGCCGCCGACGCGCTGGAGGAGTTCGCACGCGAAGCCTGTCGTGGCTACGGCGGTGACGACGTGCTCGCCCTGATCACCGTGCTCGGCGGGAACCGCGCGATGGAGCGGCGTGTCGCCGGCCCGCGCGGCCTGCCAACACTCACACGCTTCGCCACCCTGCACGTCCATGCCATCCCGCTCCTCTGGCCGCGCCCGGAGACGGTGTCCGGTCTGCGCGTAGACGCAGCACGCGAGGAAGACCTCGACGAGATGGGAGCGCTCTGGTCACGCGTCGCGCCCGATCGCCAGCTCGCACCGGTGCTCGGACCCGCGCGTCTTCGCGCCTGGATCGACGGCGCGCCCGGACTCGCGATCGAGGACTATCTCGTCGCACGTAGATCCGACGGCCGCATCGCCGGCTTCCTCGCGCTCTGGGACCAGTACTACATCAAGCAGTTGCGCGTGCTCGGCTATTCCACGCGACTGGCCGTCGCGCGCGGAGCGTTGAACGCGATGGCACCTCTCGCCGGTACACCGCGGCTGCCAGCGGCCGGGAACGTGCTGCCGTCCCTCGCCGCGCTCCACTGTTGCGTGCCGGGCGACGAGCCGGCGGTGCTCCGCGCGCTGCTCCTTCGCGCGTACGCCGCGCGTCGCGGGTCGGGTTACCTCTTTCTCACGCTCGCGCTCGATCAGCGCGATCCTCTCCGCGTTGCGCTGCGTGGTCTCCTCGCGCAGCCGACCGTCGTCAGTGCCTACGCCACCACTCCGGCCGGCCGGTGGACGGGTCCCGCGCTCGACAGCCGTCCCCTGCACTTCGAGTCGGCGCTCGTATGACGCTCGACGAGCGCGACGGGCGGGGCACACGGCTCGCGCACTTCGTCGTGCATCGTCGGCGATGGCTGTGGGCCACGTGGGTCGTAGTGGCCGCGCTGCTGCTCCCTCACGCGCGCCACGCGGCGTCGCGCTTCGAGGTTGCTGCGCGCGTGCGAGGCAGCGAATCGGACGTCGTGTCGCGCCTGCTCGCCGAGCGCTTCGAGTCGCCGTTCGCCCGTTCCGCAGTGATGGTCGTGACGGGCGTGCCGAGTCCGGACACGCCGGCGGGCCGCGCCGCGCTCGCGGCGCTCGTCGACGCGACCGGGAAGATGAGGGGCGTGACGCGTACGCTGTCCTATCTCGACGTGCGCGACAGCGCGTTCATCGGCCGGAAGGCGGGCACCTTCGTCGTCGTGGGATTGGACCCACGGCGAGGCTCGAGCGACGCGCTCGTTGAGCGACTCCGCGCCGGAACCGCCGCCCCGGCATCGGGGGTGCGTGCCATCCATCCGGGCGCCGAGGTGACGTGGACGGGCGAGGATGCCCTCAACCACGACCTCCGCCTGGCGAGCGCACGAGACGTCTCCTCCGCCGAGCGCCGCGCGCTCCCCCTCACCCTGGCGCTCCTGCTGCTCGCCTTCGGCGCCGTCGTCGCGGCGACGATCCCGCTCGGCGTCGGCGGGCTCGCCATCGGGCTCGCGCTCGGAGCGGCAGCGCTCGTCGCTCGAGTGTGGCCGCTCTCCATCGCCCTCCAGAATGTCGTCTCCATGCTCGGGCTCGGGCTCGGCGTGGACTACACGCTCCTGCTGGTGAGCCGGTTCCGCGAGGCTCGCGCGGCGGGCCGTGACGCGGAGCCGGCGGCGATCGAGGCGGCGACCCACGCGGGGCACAGTGTGCTCGTGTCCGCGCTCGCGGTGGCGGTGGGGTTCGCAGCGTTGCTCGCCGTGCCGCTCGGCGACCTGCGCGCCATCGCCGCGGGCGGTCTGCTCGTCGTCGCGAGCTCCGCGCTCCTCGCCGTGACGCTCGTCCCTGGACTCCTCGCCGCGCTGGGTAAACGCATCGAGATCGGCCGAGTGCTGCCTCGCGCACGGCAACGAAACGCGTCGGTGTTCTGGCGCCGGTTCGCCGCGCGCGTGGCGAGGCACCCGGGGCGCACCCTGATCATTGCCGGCTCGCCGCTCATCGTGCTCGCGATGCAGGCACGGCGCCTCGAGCCACGACTGCCGCGCGGCGACTGGCTTCCGCGCACCGCGGAAGCCGCGAGAGGTGCCAGAGCGCTGCACGCGATGGGAAGCGGCGGCGTGGTACAGACGCTCCGCGTCGTCGTCGCGCTCCCGAGCGGCGTGCGCGCGCTCGACGCGGTCGGCTACGTCGCCACGGCCCGCATCGCCGCGGTACTCGTGCGCGACCCGCGCGTGCGACGCGTCCGTTCGCTCCCCGGCATCGCGAACGGCGTCGCGCCGACGTCACCCCTCTTCGCCGCCGTACCCGAGGTGGCGGTGCGCTCGCTCGTGAGCCGCGACGAGAGCCTCGCGCTGCTCGAGGTCGTCCCCGCCGACACGATCGACGGGTCCGAGCTTCCGACCCTCGCGCGCGAGCTTCGCGCGCTCGACGCCGGTGCCGCGAGCGGATTGCCGGGGACGCAGCTGCTCGTCGGCGGCCTGCCGGCGCTCAACGCCGACTACGCGGACGCGATCGCGCGGCGCACGCCGCTCGTCGTCATCCTCGTGGTGGGTGGGACGCTGCTCGCCCTCGCCATCGGGTTCCGCTCCGTGCTGGTGCCGCTCAAGGCGGTCGCGCTCAACCTGCTCACGGTGGGCGCCGCGCTCGGCATCGTGGTGCTGGTGTTCCAGGACGGCCACGGCGCGCGGCTGCTCGGTCTCGCCGGTCCGCTCGAAGGCACCTTCTCGGCGGTACCGCTTCTGGTGTTCTGCATCGTCTTCGGCCTGAGCATGGACTACGAGGTGTTCCTGCTCTCGCGCGTCGCCGAAGCGCGCCGGCGTGGCGCATCCGAGGGAGCGGCGCTCGTCGCCGGCGTCGGACGGTCAGGGCGCGTGATCACCAGCGCCGCGTCGATCATGGTCGTGGTGTTCGGCGCGTTCGCGCTCGGCGACTTCGTGCTCGTGAAGATTCTCGGCGTCGCGCTCGCCGCCGCCGTGGTGCTCGACGCCACGCTCGTTCGCCTCGCCGTCGGCCCCGCGCTGCTCGCCCTCGCCGGACGGTGGAACTGGTGGCCCGGCTCGCTCGTGCCCCATCGCGCGGCTCCGCGCGCGAGTGGCCGTCGTGTAAGGGCAGTTCACTCCGCGAGGCAGAGCCACTGAGAGGGCGCGGAACGGCGGCACGGAGAACGTCGCAATTCCCAAGCTTCCGCGTGAAAGCGAGATGCAGCGTGCCTTCGAGAGACGCCGGTCTCCCGAAAGGAGCTACTGGCGATACACGTCGGCGCGTGACGGTGGTACCGACACCGAGCCGTCGGCGAGCGGCTTCGCGAGCAGCGTCTGAACGAGCGTCAGCCGTCCGCTGGCGAAGCCGAGCGTGGTCGCCGCCATGTAGAGCCGCCACACCCGATAGGTGTGCTCGCCCACGAGTGCCACGGCTTCCGCGTGCGCATGCTCGAGACGCTCCACCCAGCACCGCAGCGTGCGCACGTAGTGCTCGCGCAGGTTCTCCACGTCGCGCACCTCGAGCCCCGTGTGCTCGGCGTCGCCGACCAGCGTTCCCAGCGGCACCAGCTCGCCGTCCGGAAAGACGTATCGCTGGATGAACGCGTCTCGCTTCCACAGGCGCCGCTTCATCCAGGTGACGGCGCCGCGCTGCTCGAACGATCCGCCGCGCACGATCCCGTGATCGAGGAACAGCCCGCCCGGACGCAGCGCCTGGTGCGCCGCGGCGAAGTACGCCGGCAGTCGCGCCGCGCCGACGTGCTCGCGCATGCCGACGCTCACCACCTTGTCGAAACGCCAATCAGGTGGAATGTCACGGTAATCGCGCAGCTCGATGCGCACGCGATCGTCCAGGCCCGCCGCCGCGAGCCGCGCGCGAGCCGCGTCCGCCTGTGGCGCACTGAGTGTGATCCCCACTCCCGACACGCCGTGGTGCGTCGCCGCGTACTCGAGGAGCCCGCCCCATCCACAGCCGATGTCCAGCAGATGCTCGCCCGGCGACAGCCGGAGCTTGCGACAGATGTGCTCGAGCTTCACCTCCTGCGCCGCGTCCAGATCCTCCGTGCCGATCGGGAAGTACGCGCAGGAGTAGAGGGAGCGCCGCCCGAGCCAGAGGGCGTAGAAGTCGTTGCCGACGTCGTAGTGGTGGCGCACCGCCGTGGCGTCGCGCCCGCGCGTGTGCATCACCGCGACTCGCCCGCGATGTACGCGGCGCCCCGTGCCCGTCGGCCTCTGCGCGCCCGCCGCGTCGCCATCGTCCGAGGGGAGCGCTCGCAGCACGCGTGCGAGTCGAAGCAGCGCGCGTGGCGAGCGCAGTCGCGCTGCGGCCAGGTCGCCGAGCCGGCCCGCGGTGCCGAGATCTCCCTCGACGTCCAGATCGTCGCGCAGATACGCTTCCACCAGCGCCAGCTCCGACGGCGGCAGCAATGCCCGACGCAGCGCGCCGGGCCGGCGCACCACGAGCGTGAATGGCGCGGCGCCCTCCGCGCCGTCGATGCTGTCGTCCCAGAGTCGCACACCGAAGCCACGACGCTCCGCCGGCCCGAAGACGATCGTCAAGGCCTCGCGCGCTCGGGCCAGCGCGCGGACATCATGTGTTCGCGGCACCGGCGACATTGCCGCGGCCGACGGGGTCGGCGTCGCGGTCCCGATGCTCACGACGCCAGCAGCCCGTCTCGCCGCGCGACGTCGGCGAGCTCGCCGCGCGAGCCCACCTCGAGCTTGGTGAAGATGCTCGAGAGGTGCGTGCTCACCGTGCGCGGCGAGATCCCGAGCGCGGTGGCGATCTCCTTGTTCGACTTCCGCGAGGCGACGAGTCGTGCGACGTCCACCTCGCGGCCGGTGAGCGCGCCGATGCCGGCGAGCGACGTCCGCGCCGGCGGCCGGAGGCCCAGCTCGCGGAACACGTCACGGGTCAGCGAGAGCTCGACCTCGGCGCGCATCCGCATGAACGCGTCGTGCGCGCGGCGCATCTCGCGCGTTGCGCCCTCGAGATCGCCCATGACGCCGAGCACCCAGCCGAGCTTCCGGCGCACGCGCGCCGCGTCGAGCAGCCACGGGATCGCCTCGAGCGCTTCGGCGCTCTGGCGAAGGGACGTCGCGGCGAGCGGGTAGTCCTTGCGCAGCATCGCGATGAGCGCGTTGCAGGTATCCGCCCACGCGATGCCGAGGCTGTGGCCGAGCTGCATGGAGTCGCGTCGCAGCCGTGCCTCGTAGCGGCGCGCCAAGTCGAGATCGACCAGCCAGAGCGCCGCCTCGATCATCATCGGCAGCAGCCGATGGATCGCCCACGCCACGTAGCCCGTGCGGTCCACGAGCGCGAGCGCGGCGTCGCCGATCTCGATTGCCCGGCGATAGTCGCCGTTCGCGACGTGATAGGCGACGAGGCCGGCGTGCACCGGTACCGCGGAGTGCACGTCGGCCGCGCTCGACGCGCCGCCACGCGCCGAGAGTCGCCACGCCTCGTCGAGGTACTCCTTCGCCTGCGCCGCGTCGCCGCGGTGCAGGTGGATCATCGCCGCCCACACCAGCAATCGCGGCAGGAGCACGCGCTGCCTGAGCGCCCGCGCCATGGGGATCGTGCGCTCGGCGAGCGCGAGTCCCGCGTCCCAGTCACCCGTGCCCGCGTGAAGCTCGATCGCGATCTCGGCCGTCCAGCAGCGCAGCACGGGCGACCCCAGCTCGTCGGCGAGCCGCTCGCTCTCGGCGAGATGCCGCGCCATCGCGCCGCTGTTCCCCGAGAGCCCGCCGACCATCGCCATGGCCCAGTGCGCGGACCACGCCACGCCGCGCTCGCCCGCCGATTCCGCGAGCGCGATCGCGCGCAGCCCGTCGGCGTGCGCGCGCTCGGCCGGCCCGATGAACACGTGCAGCAGCAGCGACGAGCGGTGCACGCGCGCCAGCACGCCGGCGTCGCCGAGCCGCTCGGCCACCGCGAGCGCCGCGTCGATCTCCGTGCGCGCGGCGTCGGCGTTGCCCAGCGCCTGAAGCGTCATCGCCTTCGCGATCCGCACCCGCGCGAGCAGCGGCTCGTGCCCCGCCTGTTCCGCCGCCGCCAGGGCGACGTCGAAATGCGCCAGCGCCTCTTCGTACTGGCTGCTCCAGAAGTAGCCGAGCCCGAGGCGCCGCTCGATCGACGCGACGCGCCCCGTGTCGCCGGCGCGTTCCGCGGAGGTGCGCGCGCGCGTCCACAGCGCGTTCGCGGCGTCGTAGTCGCCGAGGCGCTGTCGTGCCTGCGCGAGATCCTGCACGAGCGCATCGGGATCGACGGCGGGCGCGTCGACGTTCGCCGCCCGGTCGAGATGCTCGAGCGCGGAGTTGAGGTAGTTCGCCGCTTCGCGGTTGGCATATCGGGCGAGCGCGTCGCGCCCCGCCGCGGCGAGATAGCGCACCGCCTTCCCGGCCAGCCCACGCGCCTCGGCGCGCGAGAAGTGGTACGCCAGCTCGTCGGCGTGCGCGCCAGCGTCCGCGCCGTACAATGACTCCAGCGCTTCGGCGACCGTCGCGTGCAGCAGCCGGCCTCGCGCGATTCCCAGCTCGCCGTAGAGCACCTCGCGAACGATCGGGTGCGCGAACTCGTAGGCGATCCCGCCGTCGGCCTGCACTTCCTCCGAGAGCACGCTCTGCGCGCGCAGCTCGTCGAGCGCGGACAGGACATCGCTCTCCCGGAGCCCGCTCACCGCCACGAGCGCGTCGTGCGACGTGCGGGTGCCGATCACCGCGGCCAGGTTGGCGACCGTGCGCGCGGTGGCGCCGAGCCGGTTCACGCGCGCGGCCACGGCGTCGCGGATGGAGCGGGGCAGGCCGGGCAGCTCCGCTTCCCAGCCGTGCCACGTCCCGTTCTGCTCGCGGAGCGCGCCGGACTCCACCAGCGCCTTCAGCACCTCTTCCACGAAGAACGGGTTGCCGCGCGTCCACGAGTAGAGCCGGCCCGCCAACGCGCGCGCGGATGCATCGTCGGCGTGGAATGCCTCGCGCACCAGCTCCTGCAGCGCGTCGGCGCCGAGCGGCTCGAGCCGCGTGAGCCGCGCGGTACCGAGCGAGAGCAGCGACTGCTCGGTGGCGCGCAGCGTCGGGTTGGCGTCGAGCTCCGTCTCGTTGTAGGTGCACAGGAGCGCCACCCGCTCGGCGCTCACCTGTCGCGCCACGAAGTGCAGGAGCTCGAGCGACGAGCTGTCGGCCCACTGGAGGTTTTCCAGCACGAGCAACGTCGGTCGCTGGGCGGCGAGCTGGCCGAGAAACTGAGCGAAGCTCCAGTGCAGCCGCGCCTTCACGTCGCCGCCCTCGCGCGTGGTCGGCGTGTGCGTTCCTCCGGCGAACGCGGGAGAGATGTTGGCGAGCGTCGCCGCGTCGCCGCGGGTCATCACGGCCAGAGTCGCCGGCGTCAGTCCGCGGAGCACCGAGGTGAGCGCGTCGGCGAACACGGCGTACGGCACGCCCGTCTCCACGGGATACGCGCGGCCCACGGTGACCGTCCAACCCTGTCGCGCGGCGCGTTCGGCGAGCGCGCCCACGAGGCGCGTCTTGCCGACGCCGCCGACGCCGGCGAGCAGTGTCGTTCCCCCGCGCCCGGCGGCGGCGGCGTCGAGCCAGGCGCCGAGCGCGGCGAACTCCGCGTCGCGACCGACCAGGGGGAGAGGGAACGGACCTGGTCCTCGCAGTACGCCGGCGTCGGCTTGTCGAGTTGGCATCGCGGCCATGGCGCGAGAATGCGCGACCCGGCGACGGATGGCAATACCGGCGGCCTGGCTGCCGCCCGCCTGACGACCTTCGCTATGCCTGCACGCGCCTCAGCGCGATGCGATCGAGGTGCGCTTGTCGCCGATGAACAGCAGCCCGGTGCTCGGCGACCGCGTCGGGTCCACCACCGTGCCGCGCGAGTTGGAGCGGATGTACTGGGCGACCTCGTCGGGACTCGCGGCAGGGTGCGCCTCGAGGTAGAGCGCGATCGCCCCACTGACGTAGCCGGCCGACATCGACGTTCCCGTCCAGAGCTGGGTCGTCGCCTGGCGGCCCTCGATGCTCGGCAGGAGCACGGAGTCTCCGGGCGCGAAGACGTCGAGGCAGGCGCCGAACGCGGTGCCCGGCGTGCGGGCGTCGACGAGCCGCGCCGTAGAGTCGGAGCCGGCGCGGCGCACCCGGGACGCACCCACCACGATCGCGCCCGGCGAGTTGGCCGGTGCGATGCGGCACGCGTTCATCTCGATGTTGCCGGCCGAGACGACCACGGGGATCCCGGCGGCGAGCAGCTCCGTCACCGCGCTGTCGAGCGCGGGAATCGTCGCGGCGGTGTCGGCGATGAACGACCAGTTGGCGATCGCCCGCCGCTCGGGGTGGCGCGCGTGGTCGGCGATCGTCCAGCGGACGCCCTGGACGATCGCGTCGATCGTACCGCGCAGCCGGCGGCACTCGACCATCTTCACGTCGACGATCTCGGCGCCGGGCGCGACGCCGAGGGTCGTGCCCGCGACGGCGCCGGCCACTGCGGTGCCGTGCGCGTTGCAGAGGTGCTCCTCGCCGGGGAACGCGTTGAAGCCGCGCCGTACGCGTCCCGCGAGCTCCGGATGCGTGCCGAGGATCCCGCCGTCGAACACGTACACGGTGACGCCGCTCCCCGTCCCGAAATGCTTGTAGGTGCGGTCGAGGGGAAGGGATTCCTGGTCGATGCGGTCGAGGGCGAAGGAGACGGTCTGCGCCTCGACGTACTCGGTGGAGACCGGGGCCGACGCGCTGGCGGCGGAAGCGACGACGCTCGCGCGCCCCGAGACGCTGCGCGTTGCCGGCGCACAGCCACCGAGCAGCGTCGCGACTACGGCGAAGGCCGTGCGGAACGGGCGAGACGGGAGCGGGACGCGACGCATGGGACGACGGCGGTGAAGTGGCCCGAGGCGAGACCTCGCGTCTCGCTCCGACCTCTAACACAAGCGGCGTGCCAGCATGCTTCAAGTTGTCCCAACGGATGATGAGCGGACGCTACGCCCGGCATGATCCGGCAGAGCGTGGGGCCAATCGTTGCGCGCGACTGGCCGGTCCGTTGTCACACCGATCGACGCGCCTGTAGCGCTACCGCACCAGGCCTTCGACCTCGGCCGCCTTGCATCGCTCGGCGTGCGCCGGGTACGCATGGCCGCAGTGGACGCACTGCTCGCCGAATCCGGTGCGCTTCCAGATCAGGTAGTAGACGGCGCGCTGCAGCTTGGCGACGCGATCCTCGAGATCGCGGACGGACGTACTGGACTCCATGGCTCCTCCGGTTGTAGGAGGCGCAACATCGCATGACGAAGGCGGTTGCGCCACTGGGGCGAGGATCGATGCAGGGGAAGATTCACATAAATATCAATTAATATGATTGCCCGGACGGGATGCCAGTGTGGCGCGTCAACGGCGGGAACGCGGATTGGAACGGATGACCCGGATTGCCACGAATCACTCCACTGCGGTGCATGGACCGCTGCGCCGCAGCAAAGAAAAAGGCCTTTGGGACTGTGGATGGAGAGGAGCAATGCCCGGGTCCAGGGCATCTCGACCCAGAGGGGAGCGAATCCGGCCCGTCTGCAGTTCAGATCCGTAAGATCCGCGTTCCCGCTCGATCGCCCGTAGTAGCATTCCCGCCGCTAACGACTACTGATAGACCGCAACGGCTCCAGCTCGTACAAGGCCAATCGGCACGCCGCGAGTGCTGGTTCGGCAATGGAGTAGTGGATCCATCGGCCCTCGCGCCGGACCAGCACCAAACCGGCCTCTCGAAGAATCCGGAGATGGTGCGACATCAGCGATTGCCCGATGTCCACGCGCTCCGTGAGCTCGGTGACCGAGCGCTCCCCCGCGACGAGGTGCTCGAGGATTCGAAGACGCGTCTCGTCGCCGAGGGCGCGGAAGCGCAGCGCGGCGACGGCGCGCGTATGGTCGGGGCGGCTGGCCATGTCGTATTATACCAATTGATATTGGTATGACAAGAGCGGCACTCGCCCGAGGGTGAGTGCCGCTCCCGAAGCCCTTCGCGATGCTACTCGCTCCGCCGGGGCTCTCGGGTGTCCGAGCTGTTCACCGGACGGCCACCCGAGCCGCCGTAGCCGCTTCGGTGCTGATCATCCTCCGGGAGCGGCTCGGAGCCGGCGCGCTTGCCGCCGTCGCGGGTGCTCCGGCCCGTCTCCTCACCCGACAGCCCGGTGGCGTCGCTCTCCTCCCGGCTGCCCCCCTGCCGAGCATTGTGCGTTCCCTCCGAGGCCTCGCTCCCGATCCCCGTCTGGCGCTCCGGGCGGGCGGGCGGGGTGTCCGAGTGTTCGCCTGGCGCGCTCCGGCTCTGATCCGGCGCACCGACTCGCGTCCCTTGATCGTCGCCCAGGTCCTCCATCGATCCCTTCGACCGCTGCTCGTCCATTGCTCCTCCTGCGAGTCGGAAACCACGCGCCTCCGGGGCGCGTGCCCGGTAGGGGCAACGCACATGCCAGGATCGGATCCCGACCGTGACGCGACCATGCGCGATGTCGTCGATGAAGACGGCGATCTCTGCCGGAATCGCCTTCCCGAGCCGATGGCCCCCACCTCCGCTTCCGCGAGCCTTTCTCACGCCTCCGATGCCGAACCCCGCGCCGGTGGGGAGGGAGCGTCGATGGCAACGCTCTCGAGAGAGCTCGCCGACTTCCTGATGGACCTGGCGATCGCGATGCACAAGCATGCGATCTACCCACCAGGGCACCCGCTGCTCGATCAGGCGGTCGACTCGGTGCACGAATCGCTCACCGGGCTCCTGTTCGACCGTCCGGCGCTCTCCATCGGGGTCGCCCGCCGCCAGCTGATCATCGAGGGAGTGGCCACCGATTCGAGCCACCCGGTGCTCGCCGAGCTCGCCGGCAAGCTCCACCGCCACCACCTCGGAGCCGTCAAGTTTCTGCCCGGGCTCAGTCGCGACGAGCTGAGCAGCATGCTTGGCGTCGTCGGGCTCGAAGTGCAGCGCGATGCGCAGCCGCTCGGCTTTCAGCCCGAGCTGATGCAGTCGCGCTGGGAGCGCGTGAAGCTCTTCCCCCTCAGCTATGACCGGCTCGAGCTGCTCGAGGAGGACGATTCCGACGCGAGAAAGGCGATGCGGAACGGACACGCCGCGCAGCTGTGGATCGGCCTGGCGCGGGCGGCCATCACCTCCGATCTCGCCACTCGGCCCGAGCACGACGCGATCGAGCCCGAAGCGGTCGCACGGGCGATCGACGATCACGGCCGCGAGCAGGCCTACGATCAGGTCATCGTCGGCTACCTGCTCCAGATCGCTCACGAAGTGCGGCACGATGGGCCCCGCGAGCACGCCGGACTGCAACGCCGCATCTCGAAGCTCGTCGGCTCCCTCCAACCGCAGACGCTCGAGCGGCTCCTCGAGATGGGCGGCGATTCGGTGCAGCGCCGTCGTTTCGTGCTCGACGCGTCTCAGGGGATGACCGTCGACGCAGTCATGGGGCTGGTGCAGGCCGCGGCATCTGCCGAAGGGCATTCGATCTCTAGCTCGCTCGTCCGCATGCTCACCAAGCTCGCCACCCACGCGAACAGCGATCTGGGCGCGCGCGGCCGGGCCGCCGATGGGGCGTTCCGCGAGCACGTGGAACGGTTGGTCGGATCGTGGTCGCTCAACGATCCGAACCCCGCCGCCTATTCCGCCACGTTGTCGCACCTGTCGCTGGCCAACGTGTCCGCCATCGACGATTTGGCTCCGGTGCAGTACGCCTGCGAGCCCGTGCGCCTCGTCGGCATGGCGCTCGAGATCGGTGTCGCGGGCGCGCGCGTGTGGAACGCCGTGGGCGTGATGCTCGACCGGGGGGCCTTTGGCGATCTGCTCGATCTCCTCGACGCCGCGCCCCGATCGACCAGCGCCGTGGCCGACGGAGTGTGGAGTCGCATCGCCGAGCGCGATCCGCTGCGCGGGCTGCTCGCGGCGCCACGTCCCGAGCACACGGTGATCCGCCGTCTCGTGACGCGGATCGGTGCCGACGCCGCGCCACCGGTCCTCGACGCGCTCGAGACGGGTCCCGAAGGCAGCCGTCAGGAAAGGCTGCTCTCCTACCTCGTCCAGATCGGGCCGCCCGCCGCGCCCGCGGTCGCGATGCGACTGACCAGCGCGGCGCCAGCGCTCGCACGCGAGCTTCTGGTCTGCCTCTCCAAGGTCGCTCCCCCCGCGCCCCCGCCCGAGCTGCTGCTCTGTCGCGAACACGCCGACCCCGCGGTGCGACGCGAGGCGGTGAAGCTCCTCCTCGGCTATGCCGCGACGCGCGAGTCCACCCTGGTCGCGAGCGTGCGCGATCCCGACGAGCGCGTCGCGTATTGCGCCATCGTCGCCGCCGCTCAGGGCTGTCCGGCGGATGCGGCCGCCGTGATCCGCTACCGCATCGACGCCGGCGAGCTCACGGACGGTACGGTGCGCGCCGCGGGAATCCGTGCCGCGGCCACCCAGCTCGACGAGGAAACCCTCGACTGGATCCTGCGCCGCACCCTCGTCGCCGGCGGGTTGCTGCGCCGGACGCGCCTTGCCCCTCCATCGTCCGAGCTGCTCGCCTCGCTCGGCGCCCTCGCGGCGCACTGGTCGGCCGATCCGCGCGTGGCGATCGCGATCTCGCTCGCGCGCGCGAGCGCGAGCCCGTCGATCCGCGCGGCGGTGCACGCGCGATGAGCGAGCCGATCCGGTTTCTCACGTCGTTCGCCCAATCGGTGGCGACGATGGCACTCTATGGCCCGGCGCACCCGGCGCGCACACGCGCCGTGGACGGATCGTACCGTCTCCTGCGCGACCTCCAGATGCACGAGGCGCAACCAGAGTTCTCCTTCCTCGGCGACGAGGTCGTGTACGGCCAACACCCGCTGCGCGACATGCGCGACTGGGAGTGGGCAGCGCGGCTCGCCGCCGCGGGAGTGCAGCGCCTCGAGTTCGCCGCCGACGTCACGCGTGACGACTTCGAGGCGTTCCTCGAGGGGATCGTCTCGCAGCTTGCGCTCCCCATGCTCGATGGCGCCCAGCCGCGGGTGATGGGTGCCAGGGGCAGTGGGGCGATCCGCTTCGGGGCGCTTGGCATCCGCGGCGAGGGCCGCCTGACGTCGTTCGTGCAGCACGCGACCCTTCCCACCGGAAGGCGCAGGTACGAGCTCACCGAGGAGGTCGCGACCGTCGAATGGATGCACGAGCAGGTCAGCGCGCGCGCGCGGCTTCCCCTGCTGGAAGCGGAGTCCGTCGTTCGCTCGCTCGCGGTGGCGATGCACGGTGATCAGGAGATGCTCCTGCCACTGCTGTCGCTGCGCGAGTTCGACGAGTACACCACGACGCACTCGCTCAACGTCTCCGTGCTCGCCATGGCCCTCGCGGAAGAGATGGGGATGGGTGCGCGCGACGTGCGCGCATTCGGCGTGGCGGGTTTGCTGCACGATCTCGGCAAGACGCGCATTCCACACGAGGTGCTCAACAAGCCCGGCAAGCTCACGGACGAGGAACGCACGCTGATGCAGGGCCACACGGTCGAGGGAGCGCGCATCATCCTCGAGAGCGACCGCGACCTCGACCTCGCCGCGGCGGTGGCGTACGAGCACCACATCATGATCGACGGTGGCGGCTACCCGCACCGGCGGATCGCGCGCAAATGCCACTGTGCCAGCACCCTGGTGCACGTCTGCGACGTCTACGACGCGCTGCGTACCCACCGGCCCTATCGAGTGGCCTGGGAGACCGCAATGGTGCTCGAGTACATCGAGGAGCGCGCCGGCACCGATTTCGATCCGGTCGTGGCCAGGGTGTTTGTCGACCTCATGCGCCGCATGGAAGGACGGATCGAGCACGCCACCCTCGCCGAGCTCCGCGCGGGTGTGCAGGACGGGGTCCCCGCGACGTCTCCCTGACGAAGGCGATCGGCGGCGACGCGGGCCCGTCTGGTGACCGGGCGGCCCGAGGTGCCATCTTGGGCACCATGGTCACCCCCGAGCGGCTCGCCGCGCTCTTCAAGGACTATCACGGACCGCTCGTCCGCTTCCTCACCCGGCGGCTGGGCGACCGCGATGTAGCCGAGGAGATCGCGCAGGAGACGTTCGTGCGGGCACTCAAGCAGGAGACGATCGCGAGCGAGCGGTCGTGGTTGTTCGCGGTGGCGTCGAACCTGGTGCGCGACGAAGCTCGCCGCGAGTCGCGCGAGCGGAAGCGGCACGACCTGATGCGCGCACGCGCCGAGTCGGAGTCGTCGGTGGAGCCAGGGCCGACGGCAATGGAGCGAGAAGAGGATCAAGCTCTCGCCCGCCAGGCGATCGAGATGCTCGGCGAGCGCGACCGCGATGCATTGCTGATGCGTGAGGAAGGACTGGGGTATGAGGAGATCGCCGAGGCGCTGGGACTGTCGCTGGCCTCGGTGGGAACCACGCTGTCGCGAGCGCGACGGCGGCTGATGGAGGCGTACGAGTCGCTGCAGCAGGAGCGCTCGGCGGAACGCGCATGACCGATCGACCGATGGACGGAACCGCGGATCCCGGGGGACACCCCGACGAGGGGCTGATCCACGCCTGGCTGGACGAGGCGCTGGACGCCGCCGAGTCGGAGCGACTGGCCGCGCACGTGCGCGAGTGTCCGGCCTGTCAGGCCCGGGTCGCCGAAGCGCGCGGGCTGATCGCCGGCGCGTCGCGGATCGTCGCCGCGCTGGACGACGTGCCGGCTGGGACGCGTCCCGGCTGGGCGCAGAGCGTCGTGGCGAGCGGCGCCTCGGCGGAAGCAGGAGCGGCAGCGGACGTCGTCCCGGATCGGCAGCCGCAGCGCTCGCTCTGGCGATGGATGCGAGTGACGCCGGCTCGGGCCGCACTGGCCGCGACTATCCTCGTCGCGCTCGGGATCGCGCTGACTCAAGAGCGTCTCGCCGACGATTCGGCGAGGTCCATGACGGCGGTGCTGAACCCGCAGCGCGCCGACGCGCCGGCGTTGGACTCGGCGGGCGGGGCGGGAGCGGGGTTCGCGACAGCGGAGAAGGCGCCAGCGCGAGACGAGCTGCTGGATTCGGCGGTCGCCCGCAACGTCACGATGTCGCAGGGGAAGCGTACCATCGGCGCTGCGCCCGGACAGCCGTTGCCGCAAGCACCACCGGCCCCATCGCCCGCTGCTCCGCCCGAGTTGGCCAGCGCCCAAGTGGCAGAGGGCCGCGCGGCGGCGCAACTGCGACGTGAGATCACGGGCGCCGTCGCCTCCGATCGGGCGCGAGTCGGTGGTGCGGTCGGTGCGACCGACGCCGACGTGGGCGCCGTATCTGCAATCGCCAGAGCCACCGCGCGGCGCCCAGATGCACAGGCAGCAAATGGCGCCATGGTAGCTCGTGAGTCAGCTGATGCTGTCGCCAATACGTGCCTTCGACTGGAGAGCTCGGAACCCGGCGCGACGTGGGGAGAACAGCCGTTCCCGCTGGTGATCGCCGTCGAGCCTGGGCCGGCGAACGGGCCGAGGAGCGCGTCGGTGCTGACGACGGCCGGCGCGCCGACGTCGGCGCGGGCGACCTGGAGCGCGCGGGCGGGCGACAGTGTGTCGATCGCGCTGCGCCGGATCGGGTACTCAGGCACGATATTGCTCGGGCCTGGCGGAGGCGCGCGTTCGGGCGTGGCGATGTCCGGGCCCGCCAGTGCGCAGCTGGAGCAGGTGGTAGTGGCGGACGCCCCCCAATCGCAGGCGCGCGCGCGGGCCACGGCGGAGCGCGCCGACACGCGGAAGGCGGCATCGGCTCCGGCGGCGTCGGCCGCTCCCCAGCGGACCGGCGTACCCCAGCCGGCGGCGGATGCCGGACCACCGGTCCGCCAGCTTCTCGTCACGGCGCAACCGATCGCCTGTCCAACGCGCTGACCTCCTGGGACCCGACCTCCCAGGAGCTGGCTTCCTGGGGGTGACCCTCTCCGGATCGGAGCCTTTCGCTCCTGGCTGCATCTGTTCCTCGGCCTGGATGTTGCGCCCAGCATCCACGCGCGACCGAAGTCGTCAGAGTAGCGACAGTACCACGCGGTATATCGCGATTAAAGGCCAATTTTGCAGCATCATAGCGACACTATGAAGTCAGTATAGCGGTACTCAAGAGACATCAACTCGATGCCACCGCTCCCGCCAGATCCCTCCTGGCATCACGACGCGATCATCTATCAACTACACGTCAAAGCCTTCCGCGACGCCAACCGCGACGGCTT
>DATFOL010000564.1:0-3920 GCA_035265545.1 Gemmatimonadaceae bacterium
AGTCGCCGGTCGGCACCTGGTTCGCCACCTTCTTCCTGCTCGCGACGGGGACGACGATCTACTTCGTCTCCACGCGTCTGCGTGACCTCGAAGCGAAGGCGGGCCTGGAGAGCATGGTGAGCCGCGAGGCCGCCTTCCTCTACAACAACCTCGTGCTCGTCGGCATCGCCTTCTCGGTGCTCTGGGGCACGCTCTTCCCGATCCTGAGCGAGTGGGTGCGCGGCTCGAAGATCACCGTAGGTCCGCCGTTCTTCAACACCGTGAACGTCCCACTCGGTCTGCTCCTGCTCGGCCTCACGGGCGTCGGACCGCTCATCGCCTGGCGCAAAGCGTCGACGTCGAACCTCAAGCGCCAGTTCGCATTTCCCGTTGCGGCGGGACTGGGGCTCGGCGTGGTGCTCGCGGTGCTCGGCATGCGGGACGTCTACGCGCTCGTGGCCTACACGCTCGCTGGCTTCGTCGCCGCGACCATCGGTCAGGAGTTCCAGAAGGGGATCTCAGCGCGGCGGAGCATCCATGGTGAAGCGCTGCCGCTGGCGACGGTCCGGCTCATCGCGCGCAACCGGCGGCGCTACGGTGGCTACATCGTCCACGCCGGGATCGTCGTGCTGTTCGCCGCGTTCGCCGGGCTCGCGTTCAAGCGTGACCACGACATCCAGCTCCGCGCTGGGGAGACGAAGGAGATCGTCGATCCCCTCGGCCACCGCTGGCGATTCGTGAGCCAGGGTGTATCGACGTCGAAGACACTCAACCGCTTCGTCACCGCTGTCGGGCTCGAGGTCTGGCGCGATGGCAAGCCGCAGGGAATCGTCACGAGCGAGAAGCGGCAGTACTTCGACAGCAATGGTCAGCCGCAATTCGAGCCGTCCACCGAAGTTGGAATCCAGGCGTCGGCGAAGATGGACCTCTACATCGTCCTCGCCGGCGTTCGCGACGAGACGGCCGAGCTTCGGATCAGCTTCAACCCTCTCGTCGTATGGGTCTGGATCGGCGGCATCATCATGGCCATCGGCGGCCTGATCGTGATGTGGCCGCAGGCCGAGCGTCGTCGTGCGCCGAGCGGCTACGTGGCCACGCTCGAGCCGGCGAAGCGCGAGCTCGTCGCGACGCCGTGATGCGCCGGCGGGAGTTCCTCGGCCGCGCGCTCGCGGTCGGCGGTGGAGCGCTGCTCGGCGCGCGAGCGCTCGGGGCGCAGCAGGGCGCTCCTGGTCCCGGTGCCGAGCAGTCGAGCGGCTCGTCGAACCTGTTCGACATGAACCAGGGCGCGGCGCGGCGCGTCGTGCGCGCGCCGAAGACCGGCGTGCGCGCATCGCTGTCGAACGACGAGCGCGACGCCGTGGAGCGGCAGATCCGCTGCCAGTGCGGATGCACGCTGGACGTCTATGTCTGTCGCACCACCGACTTCTCCTGCCAGGTCTCGCCGGCGATGCACCGCGACGTGATCGCTCTCGTCGAGGGAGGACACTCGGCGCAGGAGATCATCGATGCCTTCGTCGACACCTACGGCGAGGTGGCGTTGATGGCGCCGAAGAAGGAAGGGTTCAACTGGGCGGGCTACCTCGTGCCGTTCGGCGCGCTCGCGGCGGGCGGTGCTGCGTTGGTGACCGTGCTGCGTCGGATGCAGCAGCGCGCGGCGCGGGTCGCCGCGCCCGCGGTGCCGAGCGGGCCGGCACTCGGCACGGCTGACGAGCTCGCGCGGCTGGACGCGGCGGTCCGCCGCGACGACTGATGCTCCCGCTCGCGCTCGGAACGCTGCTCGCGGTGGCGGCGCTCGCGTTCGTGCTGTACCCGCTCCTGTTCGACGTGCGTACCTCGGCCGCTCGGGCACCTCGCGTGCCGCGCGCGGCGCAGGGTGGCGACGAGGACGCAGTGGCCGCGCTGCGCGAGATCGAATTCGATCGCGCGACGGGGAAGCTGTCCGACACCGACTACGCGGAGCTCAAGGCGCGGTACACGGCGCGGGCGCTGGAGGCGATGCGCGCGGTCGGTGGGGCTGGCGAGTCGGCTGACGCGCAGGACGTCGTCGAGGCGACCGTGCTGGCGTATCGCGCTCGACTCAGGAGCTGCGCGCGATGCGGACCACGGCCGGAGCCCGATGCGGTGTACTGCTCGAACTGCGGCACGTACCTCGACGAGAAGTGCGCTGGGTGCGGGCGCATCGTGGAAGAAGCCGGGGCAGCCTTCTGCTCGGGGTGTGGGAGGCAGCTCGCGGCGTAGCCGCCAGGGAAGCAAGACGAAGACGTTCGACAGCGCCTCGATGGGCTGTGCTCGAGTACATAAAGCCGTCTGACCCGACCGCTCTCTACTTCGCCATTAGCGAACCGGCACCACGTTCACCGTAAACAGTGCACCAACCACTCCGGTAATCTCCGTTCTCCGCCTCACCCCGAGACGGGATTGAGCGCCGTACCGGGATCGATCGGTACGCTGCAATGTGCTACGGCCGCGCGAGCGCCCTTGCGCCACGTGATAAAGCCTTGCTGGAAGTCGGTGCGGCGACCGCCCTCGAAGTCATATTCGTCGCGAATGGGGTACTTACAATTGCCCCCCTCGCGGCCTGTCTTGATCCACGCGTCGCGGATGAATCCGTAGACGCTGTGGGTGCCGGCCTGCGCCTGCCACGTGATGGTGGCGTTATTTTCGAAGTCGGTGTAGCGACCGCCTCGGGGCGCGGGCTGCTCATCCGTAAGCGGGTAACCGAAGTTCCTCTCGCGGCCGAGCTCGTTCCACTTTTGGCCGATGAGGCCGTAGACGGCATGGGCGCCGAAGCGGGGATGCCAATAGATGTAGCCGTTGCGGAAGGCATTGAACCTACCACCCCGCACGGCGTCCGCCTCGCTGCTCAGCGGCGGCCCCAGCGGGCCGGTCGCGCCGCCCAGCTGAATCCACTTATCGCGAATGGCGCCGTAGACGGCGATGCCCTGAGGGGCTGCTACAGTAGCGGGAATGACCGAGGCAAATGCGGCGGTCGCAAGGATAATGGAACGCAAAGTCATTGGTCACCCCCGTTTGACAAATTCGAAGCTACGCCGCTTTCATGTTTTGTCCACGAACCGATACTGGACAATGGATGTGCGTCATCGCGTCTACTATGCGCAAGTATCAGAGCGCCGGAGGACACCGACTAGTTCTACGGTGGGGTCGTCCCAGTCGCCGTAGCCCTTAGAAATTGTCGATTATCAAAGGCACAGACCACCAACCCTTTTGCGCCCGCGACGCCCCTCGAAATCCAGTTCTGTTCGGCATGGTGAACTGCAACCATTCGAGAGCATCCCTGCACGTCCGACACATCAATAATTGCCATGTCTCGCGTCTCGATCTGCGGATGCCCGTGCGCTCAGCTGATGCGTTTCGCGCAGGTCGCTCGGTATTGAGGCCACGAGCTTGAAGCAGGAAGTGGCCGAATGGAAGTCAGCGAAGGGGCATCGCTGACAGTCCTTTGATCTTACCGGCGCATGCCGACGTCATGCGACATTGGCACTACCGCTCCACCGCCTCCAGCCGTCGCTTGGCAATCCGGATCGGAATGATCGTCGCCACCGCGCACAGTGTCGCCGCGGCGCCGAATCCGAAGATCATCTCGCTCGGCGACGTCGGGGTCCCATAGAGCTTCGCCGACAGATAGCCGTACACGGGGCGCGCTTCGAGCACCACGACGCCGGCGATCAGGCCGACCGAGGCCATCATGAACATCAACCCGCCGAACGACGTCGGAATCTGCGCCGCGTTCTCCGTCTCGAACTGTGGGAACAGCGTGCCGAAGCCGAGCGCCATCCCGCACAGCGCCAGCGTCATCATGGACATCGTCATCACCGAGACGGCGAACATGAAGGTGCTCACCTGCAGCAGCCAATCGGTCACGAACACGATCCCGAGCGCGAGCACTAGCAGCGGGATCGTGCCGACCCAGAACTTCGCCC
>DATFOL010000565.1:0-2746 GCA_035265545.1 Gemmatimonadaceae bacterium
CGTGATCGCGTCCACCGTGTGCAGCGAGCCCACGCCGTCGAGGTTCGTGCTCAGCGTGACGACCAGGTCCTGGCCCAGCCGCGCGAGCGACGAGTCGGAGACCGCGACGAGCGGCATGACGGCGATCGAATCCGCGCCCGCGGTGACCGGTGGTCCGGAGCGGGCCGGCGCGCGGGTACGCCAGGCGAAGATTCCGACCGCCGCCGTGACCGCGAGCGCCGCCGCGGCGACGATCGGCCCGCGGCGCGGAGACGCGGAAGGCTTCGACCCGGGTGGGAGCGCGGCAGCGGGTCGCGTCGCGCCGGGGGCGGGGGTCGTCACCGCGTCGAGCGCGGCGCTCATCTCGCGCGCCGTCCCGGGACGCTCGGCGGGATACTTCGCCAGGGCGCGCGTGATCGCATCGGCGAGCGCGTCGGGAACGTCGGCTCGCTTTGACGTGATCGGCGCAGGGGGCGTCGTGAGGTGCTGGGTGATCACCTGCTGCGGCGAGCCCGTGAACGGCGGCGCGCCGGTGAGGAGCTCGTAGCCGAGCACCCCCACCGAGTAGAGATCCGCGCGATGATCGGTGCCCGGATCCGCCGTCGCCTGCTCGGGAGCCATGTACGTCGGCGTGCCGAGCGCGAAGCCGGCCGAGGTGAGCGTGCCCGACTCCTTGAGCGCCTTGGCGATGCCGAAGTCCGCGACGACCGCATGGCCCGAGGCGAGCAGTACGTTCTCCGGCTTGATGTCGCGATGCACCACGCCATGGTCGTGAGCGAACGCGAGCGCGTCGAGCACCTCGCGCAGCAGCCGCACGACGTCGGGGATAGGAAGCGTGCCTTCGCGCGCGAGCCGCGCCCGGAGCGTCTCGCCGGCGACGAAGGGCATCGTATAGTAGAGCGACCCGTCCGCCGAGCCGGCCGAGAGGATCGGCACGACGTGCGGGTGCTGGAGCCGCGCGATGAGCTGGATCTCGCGCCGGAAGCGGTCGGCACTGACGCCGGCCGTGGCTTCGTCCGAGAGGACCTTGACGACGACGTCGCGGTCGAGCGCAAGGTCGTGCGCCACGAACACCCGCGACATGCCGCCGCCCCCGAGCTCGCGGTCGACGCGGAAGGCGTCGCCGAGGGTGCGTTGCAGGGTGTCGGCGAGCGGTGAGGTCACGAATCGATCGCGGCGGAATCGAATGGCGGTGGCCACGCCGTCGGCGGCGGAGCGCTCGACGAATCTGCGCCCCGCTCTCTCCCTGCGCGACCTCCGGCGGAGCACTTCTCGGGGCACCGCGGCACGATCGTGGAGTCCGCGCCGCACCCGACTTCGCTTATCTTTCAGGGATGTCCATCCCAAGATACGCCACCGAGGACACCGGCCTCGACACCCTGCGCGAGGAGCTCCGCTCGGCGACCGAGCTGCTCGAGCGCATCATCGCCGACCGCGGTCTCCTCGCCGCCGTGCCAAAGGAGGAGCGCGACCGTCTTCGCGATGCAGTCGCCCTCGTCTACCATCCCGACTCGAAGGCGCGTCGGACGATGGTCAAGGCGACCATCCGTCAGCGTAAGGCCGCCGCTGTCCGACGGGAGGAGGAGGTGCTCGAGGAGCGCGGGATTCGCTCGCTGCGGCGGCAGTCCGTGTTCAACACGCCGAACGTCTTTCCCCCCGAGCGGTTCGAGCAGACCGACGTCGACGATCCCGGCTTCCGCGAGACCGTGGCGGAGCGGCACTGCTACGTATGCAAGGAGCAGTACTCCACGCTCCATCAGTTCTACGATCAGCTCTGCCCCACCTGCGGCGACTTCAACTTCGCGAAACGTACGGAACTCGCCGACCTCTCCGGCCGGACCGCGCTGCTCACCGGCGGGCGCGTCAAGATCGGCTACCAGGCCGGTCTCAAGCTGCTCCGCGCCGGTGCGAGACTGATCGTCACCACCCGCTTCCCACGAGATTCCGCCGCGCGGTACTCGCGCGAGCCCGACTTCGAGCAGTGGGCGCACCGGCTCGAGATCTTCGGGCTCGACCTGCGGCACACTCCGAGTGTGGACGCGTTCTGCCAGGAGCTCCTCGCGTCGCACGACCGGCTCGACTTCATCGTCAACAACGCCTGTCAGACCGTGCGGCGCCCGCCGGCGTTCTACGAGCACATGATGGAAGGGGAGCGCGCCTCCGTGCATGCGCTCCCCGAGCCGGCGCGCCGCCTGCTCGGCCGCTACGAAGGCCTGCGTGGCGAGAGCTTCATCGGCGGGTCGAGCGCCGGCGCGCTCATGGCGTCGTCACCGTCGGCGAACTCCGAGACCATGGGCCTCGTGCACGCCGCGGCGCTGTCGCAGGTGTCGCTGCTGGCCGAGGACGATGACGTCGAGCCGCATCTCTTTCCGCAGGGGCGGCTCGACCAGGATCTACAGCAGGTCGATCTCCGCGAGCGGAATTCGTGGCGCATGCTGCTGTCCGACGTTCCGACCGTGGAGCTGCTCGAGGTGCAGCTCGTGAACGCCATCGCGCCCTTCGTGCTCAACGCGCGGCTCAAGCCACTCATGCTGCGCACCCCCGAGCGCGACAAGCACATCGTCAACGTCTCGGCGATGGAGGGGCAGTTCTACCGCAATCAGAAGACGACGCGCCACCCGCACACGAACATGGCGAAGGCGGCGCTCAACATGATGACGCGCACCTCGGCCACGGAGTGCTGGCATCAGGGGATCCACATGAACAGCGTGGATACAGGGTGGGTGACGGACGAGGATGCGGCCGAGATCGCGGCGCGGAAGGTGGA
>DATFOL010000566.1:0-2198 GCA_035265545.1 Gemmatimonadaceae bacterium
AGATCCTCAAGCTCGAGCTGAAGAAGGTGCGCTACCTCCGCAGCCTGAGCTTCATCCAGGGCACGGCGGTCAACTTCCTGCGCACGTGCATCCTGTTCCTCATGCTCTACCTGATCTTCGAGCAGCAGATCACTGTGGGACAGTTCTTCTCCCTGCTCATCTACTCGTTCTTCATCTTCGGCCCGCTCCAGGAGCTGGGGAACGTGATCAACATCTATCGGGAGACCGAGGCGTCGCTCGCCAACTTCGACGCGATCTTCCAGATCCCGGTCGACCCCAAGCCCGTGAGCCCGGTGGCGCTGAAGGATCTGCGCACGCTGGCGTTCGAGGACGTGAGCTTCACCCACGCCACTGCCACGACGCCCGCGCTGGCGGGCGTGAGCTTCGGCGTGCAGCGCGGCCAGACCGTCGCGTTCGTCGGCCCGTCGGGGGCGGGGAAGACGACGCTCGTGAAGCTGCTCGTCGGGCTGTACCGCCCGGGCGCGGGGCGAATCCTCTACAACGACATTCCCAGCGACCGGATCGACCTGGACAAGTTCCGCGAACGCATCGGATTCGTCACGCAGGACGCGCAGCTGTTCAGCGGGACGATCCGCGAGAACCTGCTGTTCGTGCGTCCCGAGGCGACCGACGAGCAGTGCCTCGACGTGATGCGCCGCGCCGCGGCGACGTCGCTCCTCAACCGCGCCGACAAAGGGCTCGACACGGTGATCGGCGAGGGCGGAATGAAGATCTCCGGCGGCGAGAAGCAGCGGCTGTCGATCGCACGCGCACTGCTCCGTGACCCTCACCTGCTGGTCTTCGACGAGGCGACGTCGTCACTGGACTCGCTCACCGAGGAGGAGATCAGCCGCACGATGCGCGACGTGGCCGAGAGCGCCGACGTCATCACGGTCCTCATCGCCCACCGCCTCTCCACCGTGCTGCACGCCGACCGGATCTACGTGCTCGAGCGCGGCCGCATCGTCGAGCAGGGACATCACGACGAGCTGCTCGAGCGGAAAGGGTTGTACTATGCGATGTGGAGGCAGCAGGTCGGGGAGAGACGGGAGTCGTCGGTGGCGACGCCGGCACTGGTGGGAGCTTCCTGAACTACCGAACCAGTACGGAGTACTTCAGTACCCGGTACCGGGACTCTCGCGACAGCTCCCCAGAATGCACGGCGCGTCCCGACCGAGGGACGCACCGTTGTTTTGTGGACTGTCCGGGTCGAGAGCCCGAGGTGCATTCAGGGGGCCAGCCGACCGGGTCTCGGTACTCCGTACTCGAGTACTCGGTACTCGCAGTTGCAGCTCAGCCTAGAACCTCCCCTCCAGGTAAGCGTCGACCCTCCACCCCCTCTGCCCCTCCGGCTGCAGCCCGCGCGCGACGTCGAATCGCACCAGCCCGTCCATGATCGAGAAGCCCGCGCCCACGCCCGACATCGGAACGCCGATCTCTCGCCACTCGCTGCGGTCGCCCGCCCAGCCGATGTCGCCGAAGATCACCGGGCGCACGACGTCGAAGCCGTAGCCTGCCTCGGCGCGCGAGAGCCAGAACGCGTTCCCCACGCCCGTGCCGGGCCGCAGGCCGCGCACCGTCTGGATGCCGCCGAGGAACCAGTTGCGCTGGATCGGGAGCACGCCGGCCGACGTCCCGCCCGCGAGCGTGAGCGACACCGCGCCGTTGCCGATCCCGCGCGATGCGGTCACGTCGAGCGCAGCACGGCCATAGGTGCCGGTATCGCCATGCGCGGCCTCGAGCCGGAGATCGTTGAACAGTCGAAAGCCCTGCGGATCCTCGCCCACCGACTGGGTGATGCGCGCCCGTGCGCCGCTGTAGAGCGATCGCGTCGTCACGATGTTCGGCTCGAACTGCGACCCGCGCATCGCGCGTGCGAGTGAGAAGGTCGTGCGCTGCGGCGCGTTGCGCTGCTGCTCGGCGAACAGGGACCAGGTGAGGTTGATCGCGCCGCGCTGGTCCGGCGTGCGGGAAAGCTCCAGGCCGGACGCGCGATAGTAGAAGCCTTCGTCGCGTCCGAACAGGAATGCCGAGATCGAGGCGCCCAGACCGAGCGGATTTCCCCAATCCCCGGCGGAGACCAGCCGATTGTACGCCGTGATGGCGAGGGTATGTCGGAGATCGCTGCGCGCTCCGGTGAGCTCCACGTTCGGCTCGCGGTCGGCGACGCCGATGCGCGCCACGGCGTGCAGCGAGTA
>DATFOL010000567.1:0-3114 GCA_035265545.1 Gemmatimonadaceae bacterium
CTCAAGTCATCCCAACCCGGATTCATCGCCTGAATGAGCGCGACCTTCTTCTCGCGCCGCCACTTCTTGAGCTGCTTCTCTCGAGCGATAGCCGTCGTCGCATCGGGCGCGACTTCGACGAACACGAGTCGAACGCAGCGGTATCGGGCCGTAAAGCCTTCCGTGGCGGCGCGATGCTCCGCGAGTCGTTTAGCCATGTCGTTCGTGACACCGATGTAGAGTGTCCGCGAGCGGCTCGCGAGGATGTAGACGTAGAACGTGCGCATGGACGACAACGTGCCGTCGTTCTGGATGCGACGTGCATCGTTCTTTCCGCGAGCGAAGCGAATGGCCGCGGGTGCAGATCCCTCGACTGCGCTCGGGATGACGGAGGTGCAGATCCCTCGACTCACTGCGCTCGCTCACGATGACTGAAGGGCTCTTGCCGCCTGCGGGGAAGAGGCATAGACTGTCTATCCCTAAGACCATCTATGCCCTGAACCGCCGATGACGTCCAGACGCGACCTGCTCCCCGGTACGCTCGACATGCTCGTGCTCAAGACGCTGACCGTGCAGCCGATGCACGGCTACGGCATCGCCCAGGAGCTCCAGCGCCGCTCGCGGGACGTGATCCAGGTCGAGGAGGGATCGCTCTACCCCGCGCTCCAACGCATGCGACAGAAGGGGTGGATCGCCGCCGAATGGCGCCAGACGCCGAACAACCAGCGGGCGCGCTACTACACGATCACGCGCGCCGGCCGGCAGCAGCTCGGCGAACAGGAGGCCGGGTTCGGCGAGCTGGTGGGGGCGATCCGCAAGGTTCTGGAATCCACCTGACGGCGCGAGGAAGAGCTCATCATGCACGAATGGCTCGCACGCTTCAGGGATTGGCTGCGCCGCGGCACGCTCGACGCCGAGCTCGATGAGGAGCTCGCGTTCCATCGCTCGCAGATCGAGCGCGACGCACTGGCCGCCGGTGCCACGGCCGAGGAGGCAACATGGGCAGCCCGTCGGCGGTTGGGGAGCACGGTGCGGGTGAAGCGCGAAGCGCGCGCGCGGTGGTCGATCGCGACGCTCGACCAGTTCCTGCATGACGTGCGGTACGCCCTGCGAGGGTTGCGCGCCTCACCGGGCTTCACGCTCGGTGTCGTCGCTACCCTCGGTCTCGGGCTGGGCGCGAATACGGCGATGTTCGGCGTCGTCGATCGGCTGCTCTTCCGAGCGCCGTCCCTGCTGCGCGACCCCGGAACGGCGCACCGGGTGTACACGGTCTTCACGCGCCGGGGAACCGAGCAGGTAGGGAGTGGCGTGCAGTACGCGCGGTTCCGCGACATCGCGCGATTCACACACTCGTTCTCCGCCGTCGCCGCCTTCTCGTTCAGCGACCTCGCCGTCGGCTCGGGAGACGCGGCGCGTGAGATGCACGTCGCCGCGGTGAGCCCGAGCTTCTTCGGCTTCTTCGACGCGCCTCCTGCGCTCGGCCGCTACTTCACCGAGTCGGAGTCGGCGCCGCCAGTCGCCGCACCGCTGGCGGTGCTGAGCCATGCGATGTGGCAGACACACTACGGCGGACGCGCCGACGTCATCGGCAGCACACTGCGGGTCGGATCGACCGCGTACACCATCGTCGGGGTCGCGCCCCAGAAGTTCGTCGGACTCTGGGACGACCGCCGGCCAGCGCTCTTCATCTCGCTCGGTAGCTACGGCGCGACGCAGTCGGGGTTCGGCACGGAGAGCTGGTGGAGCACCTACAGCTGGATATGGATGTCGACGATCGTTCGGCGGAAGCCTGGAGTCACGGCCGCCGAGGCCAACGCCGATCTCACCAACGCGATGGTACGGAGCTACCAGGCGGAGCTCGAGGAGAGTCCGATCCAGCCGGCGCTCGCAGTCGTGCGTCCGCGCGCCGTGATCGGTTCGATCCTGGAGCAGCGCGGGCCCGCCGCGCCGAGCGACGGGAAGGTCGCGACATGGGTCGCCGGCGTCGCCGGCATCGTGCTCCTCATCGCGTGCGCGAACGTCTCGAACCTCCTTCTCGCACGAGCGCTGCGTCGCCGGAGAGAGGTCGCACTGCGGCTCGCGCTCGGCGCGACGCGGCGCCGACTGCTCAGTCAGCTCCTCACCGAGTCCATGCTGTTGGCGACGTTCGGCTGTGTCGTGGGTCTGGGCGTCGCGGAGTGGGGCGGCATGCTGCTGCGCACGTATCTGATGGACACCAGCGACGCGCCTGCGGGCATCCACGACCCGCGCACCGTATGGTTCGCCATCGCGGCGGCGATCAGCGTCGGCGTGATCATCGGTCTCGCTCCGCTCGTGCAGGCGGGCCGAGCGGATCTCACCGCGGATCTCAGGGGTGGCGCCCGCGAGGGCGCTTCGCGGCGGTCGCACGCTCGCACGGCGCTGCTCGTCTGCCAGGGCGCGCTGTCCGCCGCGCTGCTCGTGGGTGCGGGGCTGTTCGTACGCAGCCTGCAGAACGTGGACGGCCTCCGGCTCGGCTACGACACCGAGCCCGTGCTGCTCGTGGAGGCCAACATGCGCGGCGTGACGCTCGACAGTGCGCGGACCGTCGCGCTGCGCCATCGCTTGCTCGACGCGGCGAAGACGATTCCAGGAGTCGAGTCGGCGAGTCTGCAGACCTCGGTGCCGTTCTTCAGCATCAGGGCGGGCCAGCTCTTCGTGGAGGGCATCGACTCGGTGTCGCGCATCGGCCGGTTCTACTTCAACGCCGTCTCAGCCGAACACTTCGCGACGGTCGGCACGCGGCTGCTGCGCGGGCGCGGTATCACGAGCGATGATGCTCCGACGGGTCCGCGGGTAATGGTGGTGAGCGACGCGATGGCGCGCGCGCTCTGGCCTGGCCAGGACCCACTCGACCGATGCGTGCGCGTCGGCGCCGACACGGCACCGTGCACGCGTGTCGTGGGCGTGGCCGAAAATCTCCAGCAGGAGGAGCTGGGCGGTGATCCTGGCTACTACTACTATGTGCCGGCATCGCAAGTCCTCCAGCAGGAGGGCGGGCTGTTCGTGCGAACCCGGGGCGACGCGCGACTCTCGCGCGAGACGGTTCGTGCGAGGCTGCAGCGCGAGATGCCTGGCGACGCGTACGTCGCGGTCACGCCGTTGGCCGATATCGTC
>DATFOL010000568.1:0-8617 GCA_035265545.1 Gemmatimonadaceae bacterium
ACATTCGTGTACTGCTGCCCGAGCGCGCGCGCGGCGGGGTCGGTCCACTGCAGCGACGGAGCATCCAGGTTCAGGCTGTTGTTGCGCCGGATGAAGTTCGTGCCGCTGCCGCTGCGCACGTTGAGTTGCGCGCCGCTGAATTCACCCCGGCTCACGTCGTAGGGCGCCGTCACGAGCGACGTCGATATCTGCGCGTCACGCGGCAGCGTGGAGCTGCCGAGGTTCGCGCCGTTCAGCGTCATGCTGTTCTGGTCCGCCGAGAGGCCGAGCACGGAGAATCCGGCGGGGTCGCCCTCGGCGCTGAGGATCGGCGTGACACCCGGGATCGTCGACGCCATCGCGTTGAGATCTCCTTGCTGGTCGGCCGGGACGGCGACGCTGCTCGCCGACTGCTCGGTGCCGCTCACGTCCGGCGTGCGCTCGTTTCGATTGACCCGCTCGCGCTCCGCGACGGCGCGCACCGTGTCGAGGATGACCATGCGGGTGAGCTGGACGTCCGCGACGAGGATCTCCTGGTCCGCCGTGCGCCGCACCTCGAACCGCCTCGGCGTGTAGCCGAGCGAGGTCACGGTGATGAAGTAATCGCCGTCGCCGCCCGGGAAGGTGATGGTGAAGCGACCGTTCCGGTCCGTGCGCACGGTGCGGTTCACGCCGCCGGCGACGGAGGTCGCCGTGACGTTGGCGTTGTCGATCGGATCGTCGTCGTCACCGGTCACCTGACCGCGGATGACGTCGAGCTGCTGCGCTGCGGCGGCTCGAGGGACGGCCGCCACCAGGGCGATGAGCGCGGCCATCAGGAAGACGATGCGGCGGGAGATCACGAGTACGTGTGGTATGAGTACGCGACCGTCAGGGCCGGCAGGCCGGTGGCCTGAACGTTCTGGTGCGGTGGGGAGGCGAGCGTGGCGCTCCGGGTCGGAGCGCCACTGGTAGGTACGACGTGCCGGCGGAGACTGTTGGTCGCGCGTATAGTCGATCGATGGCGCGGCCGAATGACGGGATGAGGACAGCAAGGCGACGGCGAGGTGCCGTCGCCCGTCAGCGCTGAGTGACTTCCTGGAGCTGCAACTGATCCAGCACGGCGTCGGCGTCCGCGTCGCCTCCAGCGAGCGCCTTCGCGAGCTTGTCTTCCTGCTCGGCCTTCAGCTCCGGAGGGAGCGTGGGCACGTTCCGGTCGACGACCGCGTCGATAACGAATGGCCGGTCGCTCGCCAGCGCGCGCTCCCATGCGGGGGCCACGTCCTCGGGACGCTCGACGCGCACGCCGTCGAGGCCGAGCATGCGCGCATAGTCCGCGTACGGAAGGTCGGGGATCGTCTGGGTGGCCGCGTAGCGTGGATCCCCCTCCATCACGCGCTGCTCCCAGGTGACGTAGCTCAGGTCGCGGTTGTTGAGCACGAGAACGACGAGGCGCGGGTCGGCCCAGCCCGTCCCTCGCGCGTGCGAGAGGCGCCATTGTTTAGCGACGTCGATGAGCGCCGACAGGCCGCTCATCTGCATCGCGCCGTCGCCGACGAGTGCGATCACCGCACGATGCGGATACGCGAGCTTCGCGGCGAGCGCGTAGGGAACGCCGCAGCCCATCGTCGCGAGGTTTCCCGACACCGAGGCCTGCATGCCGCGACGCAGCCGGATGTCGCGGCCCATCCAATATGCCGACGTGCCGGAATCCGCCGTGAGGATGGCATCGTCGGGGATGCGCTGATCGAGCTCCCAGATCACGCGCAGCGGGTTCACCGGATCGGCCGGCGCGTGCGCCTGGCGCTCGGTGAGCTCACGACCGGCGCGCGACCAGCGCTCGATCTCTCCACGCCAGCTGTCGGCGCGGCGATCATCGAGCAGGGGAAGCAGCGCGGCGAGCGTCTCGGCGGAGTCACCCGCGAGCGCGACCTCCATCGGATAGCGCAGCGACAGGTTCCGCGGCTCGACGTCGATCTGCACGCCGCGCGCTCGTCCTTCTTCGGGAAGGAACTCCGTGTACGGGAAGTTCGTCCCGACGAGGAACAGCGTATCGCACTCCCGCATCATGCGGTTGCTCGCCGGTGTACCGAGCCAGCCGACGGACCCGGTCACGAACGGTAGATCGTCGGGGAGCGCCGCCTTGCCGAGCAGCGCCTTGGCGACGCCCGCGCCCAGCCGCTCGGCGACCGCGATCAGCTCGTCAGCGGCGTGGAGCGCGCCGGCGCCGGCGATGATGGCGATCCTGCGTCCCGCGTTCAGCACGGACGCGGCGCGACGAAGCTCCTCGTCCCGCGGGAGAAGGCGTGGCGGGACGAATCCCGCCGCGGAGTGCTGCCGCCCGTGCTCGTGCTCTGGTTCGAGGACCGCCGGCTTCTGCTGCACGTCGTGCGGTACGATGATCGCCGCGACCGTGCGCCCGCCGATCGCGGCACGGAAGGCCCGGTCGATCAGGTGTCTGGTCTGTTCGGGCGTGCTGAGGGTTTCGAGAAAGCTGCTCGCGACGTCCTCGAGGATGCTGCGGAGGTTCGTCTCCTGCTGGGTGCTGCCGCCGACTCCCGCGAACGCCTGCTGACCGACGATCGCGACCACCGGCTGGTGATCGAGCTTGGCGTCGTACAATCCGTTCAGCAGATGGATCGCGCCGGGACCGCTCGTCGCGAGACAGACGCCGACCTCGCCGGTGAACTTTGCGTGCGCCGTGGCCATGAGTCCGGCGAGCTCCTCGTGCGCGACCTGCACGACGTCGAACCGCTCGCCGCCGTCTCCTTCGTTGACCCGCCGGAGCGCGCCCATGATGCCGTTGATGCCGTCGCCCGGGTAGGCGAAGATGCGGCGGACGTCCCAGGCCGCGAGGCGCTGGAGGAGATGATCGGAGACGGTGGACATGCGCCTTGGTTGCGCATGAATGGTTCCGCGAACGCGTGAGTGGGTGGGTGCACTGGTGGGTTGGTGGTTGAGTGCAGATCCCTCGACTCGCTGCGCTCCGCTCGGGATGACACCACTCTGTCATCCCGAGCGGAGCGCGCAGCGCGGAGTCGAGAGATCCGTACTCTCAGGCCGTCACACGCTCACGCGCCCCTCATGAATCGGCCCTCCCCGCTCCCGCAGCGATCTCGCCTCGCGTCCCGCGAGCACCGCTGCGCACTCACTCACGATGGCGAGCGCGATCTCTTCCGGCGTCTCGGCGCCCAAGTCGAGCCCGACGGGTGCATAGACGTTGGACGGCAGCACTCCGGGCGCGACACCGGGCGCTCCCTCGAGCAGCTCCATCGTGCGACGACGCGGACCGAGCACGCCCAGGTAGCGGATGGTGCCGGCGGCGAGCAGATCGTGCAGGTTGGCTCGATCATGCGCCGCGGCGTGCGCCATCACGACGGCGGCATGGAATCGTGCAAGCGACACCGCCGCGTCGAGCACGCCAGGCTCGCGCGACGAGCTCACGCAGATCACTCGCTCCGCGTCGGGGAATCGCGTCGCGCGCGCGAAGCTCGGCCGATGATCGACGACGGTCACCAGCCACCCTACCGTCATGGCGAGTCGCACCACCGGGATCGCGTCACTGCCCGCGCCGCACACGAGTAACCGAACCGCGGTGCGTGCGCGAAGCTCGGCGATCTGATCGATCGCGTGCGTCAGCGCATCACCGGTGAGCGCATCGAGCTGCACGTCGATCACGCCCTGACAACCCATTCCGAGCCCGAGCACGCCGTCGTCTGAGCTGCGCGTGTCGTAGTGCGCGAGCTCCGAGCGGCCGGAGGCGAGCAGCTCGGCCGCGCGCGCGACGATGTCCGCCTCGAGGCATCCGCCGCTCACCGCGCCGACCGTGGAGCCGTCGGCACGGACGACCATGCGTGCGCCGGCACCGCGGTACGTCGAGCCGTCGACATCCACGACCGTCGCGAGCACTGCTCCCTCGCCACGCTCGGCGGCGTCGACGAGGGCGAGACGGATGCGATCGAGCTCGTGCATCCCGCGGTTACTCCCGCCGACGCGCCGGCGTCAGCGGTGTGATTGCACGGGCGATCCCCTGGGCTCGGCCGACCACGAACACGATGACCAGCACCGCAACGATCAACATCAGCGGGAGCACCCATTCGGGCAGTCCCATCGCGATGATCGACGCGCGCGCCAGGATGGAGACGGCGACCAGCCCGACGAGCCCGAGCGCCAGCTGCCGGACGAGACCACCTCGTGCTGCCTGCGTGCGCGCGGCGCGCTGCTCCCCCGCCTGCACGATCTCGAGCATCTGCGCGAGATCCCTCGCGGTCTGCGGCCGGTCGGCTGGTTCCTTGGCGAGACACGACATCACCAGCGTCGCGAGCGCCGGCGGAGTGTCGGGGCGTAGTGCGAGGACGGGCTCGGGCGCCTGGGTGAGATGCGCCGCGAGAAGCTTCCGAGGCGCGCTGTCGCAGAAAGGAGGGCGGCCGGTGAGCATCTCGTACGCCGTGATCCCGAACGAATAGATGTCGGCGCGATGATCGACATCCGGGTCGGCCGCTGCCTGCTCTGGGGCCATGTACGTCGGCGTGCCCACCGACATGCCGATCTGCGTCAACGTCTCTCCGGTCTCGCTCGGAGGCGGCTGGTCCTTCGCCTCTGACACCGCCTTCGCGATCCCGAAGTCCGACACCACGGCCGCCCCACCGCAGACGAGAATGTTGTCCGGCTTGATGTCACGGTGGATCACTCCGCGCTCGTGGGCGAAGGTCAAGGCCTTGGCCACATCGCCCAGAAGTCCGACCACCTCGCCGATCGGCAGCGGGCCCTTGTCACGCAACTCTGCGCGCAGCGAACGGCCCTCCTCGTACGGCATCGTATAGTATGGGACGCCCGCGACCTGGCCGGTGGACAGCAGCGTGACGATGTGCGGATGCTGTAGCTGGGCGGCCAGCACGATCTCGCGCCGGAACCGATCCACGTTCACGCCACCGGTGAGCTCTTTCGGCAGCACCTTCACCACGACGCGTCGGCCGAGCGACTTCTCCTTCCCGAGGAACACGCGGCTCATCCCTCCGCCGCCGAGCTCCTGCTCGATGGAGTAGAGCTCGCCAAGCGCCGCTTCGAGCTCGTCGCGCAGATCCATGCCGTCCGCTCGGGACCAAGGTGGAAGGGAAAGCGATAGAACACTATCCGCGAGTTGGACGATCGGCCAGCGTGCACCGCGCGGGTGCGCTTGCGTCGCCCCGGAGCACCCGCGAGAGTTATCGTCCACCCACCCGCTCGCCTCCGCACCCCCGACATGTCCGACGACAACGGCAACGTCCTCACCGAGATCGCCCCAGGCTCGATCCGCCGCATCCACCTCGTCGGCGTGGCGGGCACGGGGATGGGGTCGTTCGCCGGGATGCTCAAGACGGCTGGCTACGAGGTCACCGGCAGCGATGAGAACGTCTACCCCCCGATGAGCGACATGCTCGAGGCGTGGGGGGTCAGGGTGATGACCCCCTATTCGCCGGCCAACCTCGATGAGGCGCGCCCCGACCTCGTGATCATCGGGAACGTCATCCGCCGCGTGAACGTCGAGGCCACGGCGGTGCGCGAGCGCGGGATCCCGCAGATGAGCTTCCCCGCGGCGTTCGGCTCGCTGGTGCTCGCGGAGAAGCACAGCGTCGTCGTGGTCGGCACCCACGGCAAGACCACCACGTCGGCGCTGATGGCGCACGTGCTCGTCGACGCGGGCACCGATCCGTCGTTCCTCGTCGGCGGCGTGACGGTCAACGCCAACTCGAACTTCCGGAACGCCGACGGCCCCTTCGTGGTGGTGGAAGGCGACGAGTACGACACCGCCTACTTCGACAAGGGGCCGAAGTTCCTGCACTACCGCGCACGCACCGCGATCCTCACGAGCGTCGAGTTCGACCATGCGGACATCTACCGCGACATGGCGCACTACGAGTCGGCGTACGAGAAGTTCGCCGCGACGCTCCCCGAGGACGGCTTCCTCGCCGTGGCGTCATCGTACCCCAACGCGGTGAAGCTCGCGCAGCGCGCCTCGCGCGCCTACGTCGCCACCTACGCCGTGCACGGAGAGGCCGACTACACGGCCGAGCAGCTCCGCTTCGGTCCAGACGGAGCGCGGTTCGTCGTACGCGAGCCGCGTGGCCGCACGGGCGAGTACCTGCTCCCCATGTCGGGACACCACAACGTGGAGAACGCGCTCGGCGTGTACGCGGCGGCACGCGCGCTCGGACTGAGCGCCGACCAGGTGCGCGCCGGCTTCGCCTCCTTCGCCGGCGTGAAGCGGCGGCAGGAGATCCGCGGCGAGGTGAACGACGTCCTCGTGATCGACGACTTCGCGCATCATCCGACCGCGGTGCGCGAGACGATCATCGGGATCCGGCAGCGCTATCCCGACAGGCGCCTCTGGGCCGTGTTCGAGCCGCGCTCGAACACGAGCCGGCGCAACATTCATCAGAGCGAATACGCGAATGCCTTCGACGGCGCGGCGCTCGCGTCGATCCGGGTGCCCGAGCCGCACGACAAGGTTCCGCTCGACGAGCAGCTCGACATCGGCAAGGTCGTCGATGCGCTGCGCGGGAAAGGGATCGACGCCGACGCGTCCCCCGAGGTGGACGTGCTCGTGCGCCGCGTGGTCAGCCGCGCGCAGCCCGGCGACGTCGTGCTCGTGATGAGCAACGGCTCGTTCGGTGGATTCATCCCCGCGGTGCTCGAGGGACTGCGCGAGAAGGCCGGGGTCTAGGCACGCGACGACGCACGACTTCCAGGAGACGTTCACGATGTCGACCGAGGTTGCGCCGGCACTGTCGGCAACTGAATGGACGGGAGTGCTCGCCCAGCAGCATGGGCTGGCGCACCTCCGGGAGCAGTTCGGCACCCTGCCCTTCTCCACCCACGCCATCGCCGCGCTGCTGCTCTACGAGGAGCCGTTCGGCTTCACCCAGCAGGATGTGCAGGATGAGGAGGAAGTGAGCGAATATTGCGCGGTGATGGCCAAGCACCACCGCGAGACGGGCGATCAGGCGACGGCGGCGAAGTTCGAGCTGCTGGGCGGCCGTCACCGGGAGCGCGCGGCGAAGATCGCGGCGCTGCTGCCCCCGGCCTAGCGCGCTTGCGCGACCTTGGGCTCCACGTCGTCCCATAGACGGAAGCCGCCACGGAACGCGTTCGCGTTGTTGCCGCGCCGCACGTTCGGTGGCAGCTCCTCGAGGAACCGGACGTTGCCGCCGCCGATCACCGTGTAGTCCGCGTTCGTCGCCGCCGAGAGCAGCTCGACGATCTTGTGAACGTGGCGGCGCCACTTCCGCTTCCCCAGGCGCTTCAAGCCCGCCTCCCCGATCACCTCCTCGTACGTCTTCCCATCCTGGTAGGGAAGGTGCGCCAGCTCGAGCGGGACGACGACGCCGTCCATCACGAGCGTGTTGCCGAGGCCCGTGCCGAGCCCGAGGAAGAGCATCGTCTTGCCGGCGTAGCTGCCGAGCGCCTGCATCGCCGCGTCGTTGATCATCCGCACCGGGCACCCGAACGCGCGCTCGAAGTTGAAGCGCGTCCAGCCCTCCCCCAGGTTCACCGGCTCCTTCGTCGGCTTGTTGCGCGCGACGGGGCCGGGGTAGCCGATCGAGATGGCGTCGAAGCCCCACCCCTCGGTCGCCTCGCGCACCTCGTCCACCAGCTGGCGTGGCGTGAAGCGAGGACCGGAGGGGACCTTCGTCGGAGTGCGTTGGCCGTTCGCGAGCAACTTGACGTTGGTTCCGCCGATGTCGATGACGAGAATTTTCACGGGAGAAGAATCATCGGTCCGGCTCGGAGGCGCAATCGGTACGCGGCGGAGACGGCGTGCGCGTTTGCGCTCCGCGCGCGCGGACGGCAACTTTGTCTCATGCGCCCACATTTTCTCGCGTTCCGCCGCGTGCTGCCCGGAGGGATGATCGTGCTCGTCTCCCTCGACGTGGCCGAGGACGGGCAGGTTCGCGGGATTCTGCAGGTGGAGCGACGGCGCGACCCGACCCGCCAGCTGTTCGGCACCGCGCCGCTGATCGCCGAAGCAACCGGCCCCACCCAGCAGGACGTCCTCCGTCAGCTGCGCGAGCTCGCCGAGAACGACGCCGAGGTCGCGGCGCGCATGGCGGAGTGGGAGGCGGCGCATCCGTCGCCGCCGCGCGACCGCTTCGACGGCTGACCGTCGTCTACTAACGAGGCGTAGACGTGCCCGCGCAGGGCGCGGGCGCCGTCGTATCACATCCCCGCGCGGGTCGCGTCGACCGAGATCTTCAGATCCTCGTTGAGCGAGGCGTCGCCGCTAATGATCGACGCCCACGACAGCTCCTTGCCGTTGCGCTTGCCCTTCTCGACGACCTTCACGCCGTCGGGCGCGAGCGTGATCGTGTACAGCTTGCCCTGATGCTCGAGCTCGCGCTTGATCGACTTGTCCAGTTTCGTGGCCATGAAATTCCTCGAGAGTGTGGTACGGCGCATGACGAATGCGCGAGGTCGCTGAAAAAAGTGGGGGTCCCCGGTCGGCCCGCGCAACGGGACCTCCGTCCCATCCTGATTGCATAGACGGCCAGCCCGCTCCGGCGATACAAACTGGCACGTCAATTGTCTGGATGTGCCTGGGTCCACGGATCGCAACGTCGTCGCCGAACAGTCGAGCCCGCCCATGCCCACGCGTACGAGACGCCAGAGTCGAATTCCGATC
>DATFOL010000569.1:0-5512 GCA_035265545.1 Gemmatimonadaceae bacterium
GACGGTGGAGCCGTCGGCGAGCTTGAGGGTGTCGACCTCGCCTACCGCGGTCCGGTATGAGCGCAATGGGGCGACCGCCACCTGCACGTCGCCCGGAGCTGCACCGTCGTCCTGGGCCGCGCGCCACAGCATACTCGCCCCGGCGACCACGAGCACCGCGGCCGCGGCCCGAAGTCCTGCGCCGCGCCACCGGGATCGGAGCTGCGCGATCTCCGCCGTGGGGCGCGGCCGAAGTGGAATGGCCTCGGCCGGCGGGGCCGCGTCGGCCGGCAGGTCCCGACGCTTCATGACGGACGCGAGGGCGGCCTCCACCTCGCGAGAGGAGAGCGGAGTCTCCACCGGCGGCGCGAGTGCCGCGTCGAGCGCGTTCACGAGCGCGGTACGCTCGGCATCGCTCGCCAGCGCCTCACGGATGCGTCGCTCCTCGTCAGGTCCGCTCTCGCCGGCCAGAAAGCGGGCCAGCCCCTCCCACTCGGCGTCGAGATCCGGCTGCTCGCGTTCGTCCGTCATGCTGCACTGACACCCGAATGGAGGGACACCCTACGCGTCCGTCGTGTGGGCCTCGAGGGCGGACTCGTGCCGCGCCCGCCCGGGATTAGATTGCTCGGCGATGCCCGGCCCTGCCAGCAACGATACGCCCATCGTGGATGAATCGGAACTGCTGGCGCGGCTGCGTCAGGGCGACGACGACGCGTTCGAGTCGATCTTTCGGGAGCACTACTCGTGGCTCGTGCTGTCGGCCGCGCGGCTACTGGGGGACCGCTCGTTGGCGGAGGAAGTCGTGCAGGACGTCATGCTCGAGCTCTGGCGCCGACGGGCCGAGCTCGCGCTGACCGGGCCACTCCGCGCATACCTGCATCAGTCGACGAGGAATCGCGCACTCAATCACCTGCGACATGGCCGCACGGTGCGACAGTCGGAGCCGTACGTGCGCCCACCGACCGCGGCGCCGCGCACGGATGCGCGCGTCACCTCGCGCGAGCTGCAGGCGGTGGTGGCGGAGGCGATGGCCGAGCTGTCGCCGCCGCAGCGCGAGGTGTTCGAGATGAGTCGTCGGGATGGGCTGACCTATCCCGAGATCGCGAACGCGCTGAACATCTCCGTGAAGACGGTGGAGGCGCGAATGGGGCGAGCACTGCGACACCTGCGCGAGCGGCTGGCGCCCTGGCTTCCGGCCGGCGGTGGGTGGTGATCAGCAAGCGCGCAGGTCGTCGTGTGGGTGGTGCAGGTCGTGCGCGTCGCGACCTTGCCGGACTCTTGACAGACACTCGCTCGATCCCTAGCATGTCACGTGTCGCGCACATCGCGCGGCGGAACCGACGTGCACATGACCAAGAACTCGACGCTCAAGCCAGGCAATAATATTAATCGGAGCCTCTCCGGGAGACTTGGCTAGCGCGCGTGTGCAGGTCACGCTGAAGTAGCGCCCGCCAGGTCTCACCTGGTGGGCGCTTTTGCAAGCAGCAAGTGGCAGAGGTAGGTCGCAGCACGAAGCCGCACGTCGCCGCCAGCAGCAATGATGGGGTGTAGGTCAATTGGCAGACCGCCCGACTGTTAATCGGGAAGTTGCAGGTTCGAGTCCTGCCGCCCCAGTTCTCAATTCCTCGCGCCCGCACATTCCGGAGAGCCCGCGCATGCCACCGTCCGCCGTCGCCCAACACCCGCTCGACGAGATCTCGCTCGGCCTGATCGTGCAGATTCGTGAGCGGCTCCTCAAGGCTCAGGCGCTCGGCACCAAGGTGTACCGGCTCGAGTCCGGCGATCCGAGCTTCTCGGTGCCGCCGCACGTGCTGGAGGCGATCGGCAAGGCGGGTGCAGCGGGGAAGACCCACTACATCCCGAACAGCGGAATCCCCGAGCTGCGCAAGGCGCTCGCGGAAAAGGCGGTCCGGAAGAACGGTCTGTCCGGCGTCACCGACGAGGACATCTTCCTCACCAATGGCGCCATGCACGCGCTGTACGTCGCGTTCGGAGCGCTGCTGTCGCCGGGCGACGAGGTGATCCTTCCCGACCCGATGTGGACCGAGGTCGCCGAGAACATCCGACTGGCGGGTGGAGTGACGGTCGGCGTTCCGCTCCGCGCGGATCACGACTTCGAATACGACACGGCGGAGATCGAGGCGGCGATCACGCCGCGCACCACGGCGATCTTCCTCAACACGCCGCAGAATCCGACGGGCGCCGTGCTCTCCGAGCAGACGCTCCGCGAGATCGCGGAGATCGCGAAGCGCCACGATCTCTGGCTCATCTCCGACGAAGCCTACGAGGACGTGATCTACGAGCCGCACAAGCACTTCTCCATCGGCTCGTTCGTTCCCGAGTACTCCGAGAAGGTCATCAGCATCTTCTCGTTCTCGAAGAGCTACGCGATGAGCGGGCTGCGCACCGGCTACATCGTCACCAAGTCCCCGTTGCTGCACGACCGCATCCCGAAGCTGCTTCGCTGCACGATCAACGGCGTGAACAGCCTGGCACAGTGGGCCGCGCTCGCCGCGGTCACGGGCGACCAGTCGCAGCTCGCCCAGATGCGCGCCGAGTACCTCGAGCGGCGCGACGCGCTCATCGCCGCGCTCTCGTCGATCGAGGGCGTGCGGCCCTTCACTCCGCGCGGCGCGTTCTACGTCTGGGCCGAGCTCGATCCGGCGATCTATCAGCGCCTCGGCGTCGCCGACGCGGCGGAGCTGTCGGACAAGCTCGCGGCCATCGGCATCGGCAGTGCGCCGGGCGTGGCGTTCGGGCAGACGTGCGACGATGCCATCCGGTTCGCGTACAGCTGCGCGACGTCGATGGTGAAGGAAGGTGCGGAAGCGGTTCGACGCGCGCTGACCGATCCCGACGTCCTGCACGGGAGATCGCCGGCGTGACGAACGAGCTTCGTGTCGTGCTCGGCGAGTACGACACGGGCTGGCACGACCCCGTCACATCGCTGGAGCGCGCGTCCGCACTGGTGCGGCGTGCCGCGAGGCATGGAGCGCACCTCGTGGCGCTCCCTGAGATGTGCCTGTCGGGCTTCACGATGGAGCCGAAGGCGCACGCCGTGCCGCTCGATTCGCCCCACGTTCGCGCGCTGGCGAGTATCGCCTCCGAGAACGAGGTGCACGTCCTGGCCGGTGTCGCTGCGCGTGAGATCGTCGAGGGGCGCGAGGTATTTCAGAACACCGCGCTCCTGTTCGGACCCGGCGGCGAGCTCGAAGCGTCCTACCGCAAGCAGAAGCTGTTCGCCTACGCCAATGAGCACGCGAGCTACGAGCCAGGCGATGGACCCGCAATCGCGATGGTGCATGGCGTGCGGGTCAGTCTCTTCATCTGTTACGACCTACGCTTCCCCGAGCTGTTCCGAGCGGTGGCGCCCGACGTCGACGCGATGTTCGTCATCGCCAACTGGCCGGCTGGAAGACGACCGCACTGGGACGCGCTGCTCCCCGCGCGCGCGATCGAGAATCAGTGCTATGTGGTCGGCGTGAACCGCACCGGCGACGCGGGCGGGCTCTCCTATGACGGCGGCTCGGCGGCGTACGATCCGTGGGGCGGCCGGCTGCAGCCCACGAGGACGACGGACGAGGGCCCGGGGTATGTCGTCCTGAGCGCCGAGCGGGTCGCCGAGATCCGCTCGCGCTTCCCATTCATCCGCGATCTCGTCCGCGAGCAGAGCCCGGTCGGCGCGTAGCTTCGCCGCGCTGACCGCGGTCGATCAGGACGCGGCTCGCGCGGGGATCGCGTTCGGCACGTTCTCGCCGTCCAGGGGCGTGTCGCGGGGGATGGCTGGCTCCGAGGATGCAGAGCGCATCGTGAGCACCACGGCCCCCACCACCAGGATGGCGCTGATCACCACGCGACCCGTCAGTGCATCGTCGCCGACGAGGATGCCAAGGGCGAGCGCGACTATCGGATTGACGAAGGCATAGCTGCTCACCGCGGCCGGCGAAGCGACTCGCATCAACCAGGTGAACGAGGCGAACGCCAGCACCGTCCCGCAGAGCACGAGAAAGAGAAGCGCGAGCACACTGCGGGTCGTGAGCTGGGAGAGCGCGAACCGGCTGAAGTCCCCGTGCAGCGCGCTCGCCATCAGCGTCCAGCCCGCGCCGGTGGCGAGCTGCATCGCGGTGGCCTGGATCGCTCCAGTGGGGCGGGCGCCGTAGCGGCCGACGAGCGAGCCCGCCGCCCAGCAGAACGCGCTCAGGGAGATGATCACTCGATCGCTCAGCAGTCCAGCGTTGAGCGCGCCGCCTCCTGCCAGGACGCCTACGCCCACGATGCCGAGGACGATGCCGACGAGCACGCGCGCGCTCGGGACGGCGCGCTCACGGGCGGACTCCATCAGCACGATCCAGAGTGGGATCGTGGACGTGTACAACGCTGCCTGGCCGGACGACATCCGCTGCTCGGCCCACGCGATCGAGACGTGGCTACCGAGGAAGAGAAAGAGGCCCGCGATCGCCGCGGTGCGCCACTGTGCGAGGGTCGGCCGTTCGAGCTGACGTCGCCACGCGAGCCACGACCCCAGGATGAGCGCACCCCCGGTGCAGCGGATCACGATGATCAGTATGGGCGGCACCGCCACCAGCGCATACCGGACGGCGAGGAAGGTCGCTCCCCAGAAAAAGTAGACCGCGGCGAATGCCGCGAGCAGGGCCACTCGGCTGGGCTGGTGCGGGCTCACTGGGCTCCTAGTCCTCGTACGCGACGTCGAAATGCGCGACGCGATCCTCGCGCTCGACGAGGTAGCGGTCGTCCTCCGGATAAAATACCGCGCGGTCGACGTCGGGGCCGGCGAATGCCCGAATGGCATCGAACGAGTCCCAGAAGGAGAGCACGACGAACTCCGCGCGGTCTCCGGCGCTCCGCCGCAGAGTCACGGTTCGGCGGTGGCCGGGAGTACGCCGGTACTCCGCGTGGCCCGTTCGATTCAGATATTCGAGATAGGCCTCCGCGTCACCTGCGCGCGTCGCACCCCGCCAGACTCTCGCGATCATCGACCCTCCGAGCATGCACCAGTATTCACCGTCATACTGGTGCATGCTAGGGTGGGGCATGACACCTGTCAAGCGGCGAATACTGGTGTTACGTTTCCTTCGTATGGCAAGCCCGACCTCTCTGTCGTTCGCCGCGGACCTCCCGTTCAAGTACGTCGGGGGTGATGTGTCCGTCGATCTCGTGAACACGGTCGACTGGTCGAGACGCGGCCTGGTCGACGACCGACTGACGGACTACGGACGGCTGACGCGGTGGGCCGAAGGGGCTGGCGCGCTGACCGCGAGGCAGGGAGCGCAACTACGTTCGCTCGCGCTGGTACATCCTCGACTCGCCGACCGCGTGCATCGCGACGCGCTCGAGCTTCGATGGCAGCTTCGCCAACTGTTCACCACGTCCGATCGAGGCGAGCCGCTTGGCGAGGTCGCGGCACTCAGCGCATTCAACCGATCGCTCGGCGAAGCGTTGTCTCGGCTTGAGCTGACCGTTCGGCCTCGCGCAGTCGAAGCCGGAGCACCGCTGCGATGGAGCTGGCGCGATG
>DATFOL010000570.1:0-14059 GCA_035265545.1 Gemmatimonadaceae bacterium
GGAACGGCGAACGCGTCGAAGGGGAGGGTGGGGAGGGAGTGGTTCTGCGAGTGCGCGAAGCGCAGCCGCGCCGGGGCGCCCCGCTCGTCGCGCTCCACCAGATACAGTGATCCGGCGTCACTCTCGGTCACGCGCCGCGCATGCGAGAGGATGAGCGCCAGCAACTTGCCCAGGTCGCGCTCGGCGGTGAGCGCGATGCCGATGGCCCCGAGCTCGGCGAGCTCCCGCGTGCGTTCGACTGCCGCACTGCGGGCGTGGCGTACCGCCGCCAGCGCGGCGGCATGGCGGAACGCACCGCGAAATGCCGCGACCGCGGTCCCTGGAGAGGCACCACCGGGGATGAAGCTCGCCAGCACGTCCATCGGAAAGGCGTTGCCAGGCTCTACGTCGCCCGGACTGCCCACGCCGACGATCGCGATCAGTGCAGCAAGTGCACGAAGCTGCGCCGCCGCTCCTTCACCGGCGCTCGCGATCAGCGACCGGTCGAGCGCCAACACCGTGGGTCGCTCGAGATCGATCGCACGCGGGGTCGGCAGTGCCGGGATCCGGCACACCTCCACGTCATCGCCGCGACGGCCGATCGGCGCGTCCCAGAGAGGATTCTCGACCGCGGTGAGGAGCAGCGGCTTCATGGTGGGACGACAGGTGGGGTAAAACGAACCCGCCGACGCTCGATGCCGAGCGTCGGCGGGTGAGTGTGCTACAAATTCGCGATCACTTTCCCGGCTTGACCTTGGCCAGGCCCGTGCGGGCCGGCGCGTAGTCGGGGAATTCCTTGAGGACTGCACCGAACAGCTCGACGGCACCCGCCTTGTCGCCCTTGTCCGCCATGTCGAGCGCCTTGCCGTACAGCACCGCGACTCGCATCGGGAGCTTCGTCGCACTGGGCGACCCAGCCTGCTGAGCGCCGGGCGTGCTCGCGTCGCCCGTACGAGTCGGCGACGCAGGGAGCTTGAGCCCCGCGTTGAGGCGGCCCGCGAGCTGACTGACCAACGCGAGCACGTTGTCGGAGCGATCCTGCACGCGGTCGGTGAACTCGATCGCGCCGGTCTCGACGTTCACCGCGCGCGCGTCGATGCGAAAGTTCCCCTTGGAGTCGGCCATGTAGCCGCCGAAGATCATGTGCTGTGCGCCGAGGAGCTTGCCGACCTTGACGGCCGTCTCACGATCCACCTGGCCGGCGCCCACGAGCTTCTGCTCGTCGATCAGCCGCTGTACCTGGTCCCGTTCGACGACGCGGATGCCGGGATTCGACGCCATCTCCGTGACGAGGAAGTCGGGCACCCCCTTCATCAGGCCGTCGTAGTCGCGCGCGTCCTTGGTGAAGACGTTGTTGTTGAAGTACATGATCGCGACGGTCGGCTTGCCGGCCTGAGCGACGGCGGTCGCGTGTGGCGCGGCGAGGCCGACGCCGGCGAAGGCAAACAGGGCGATGCGGTTGAGGCGGGTCATGGTCTCCTCCGAGACTCGAGCGTCCAGCCAGGCTCGCAGCGGTGATGGCGTCAGGCCATCAGTCCGGTTCAATCTTGGTGCGCCGGTCCCGTTCATCCAGTATCGGCCGTCACACCGGGAGTCTACACCTGCAGGGTCATGCCCTCGGCGGCAGCTACCACCTCGAGGGCCCGGCCACGTCGGGCGACGAGTGCCCGGCAACGGTCCAGGCAGCGGTCGACCTCCTCGTCGCTTCGTTCGGGCCGATGGTGGAACAGCACCAGCCGCTCCACGTCGGCGTCGATCGCCAGCTCGACCGCCTGATCGTGGGTCGAATGGCCCCAACCGACGAACGCGCGGTATTCGCTTGACGTGTACATCGTATCGTGGACGAGCACGCTCGCCCCCCGTATGAACTCGACGAGCTTGCCCCGCCAGCCTGGCGCGTCCTCGTAGCGGGCTTCGGCGCTGAGCTCGTTATCCGATACATAGACGAGCGCATGCCGATCAGCGTTACCGGTCGTGAACCGGTACCCCAGCGCTCCCCCCGGGTGCCGGACAGCAATCGCCGACACCTCGTAGCCCCGGCCGGCCCGGCGTTCTTCGGCCAGCTCCTGAAAGTCGATCCGGGCCTCGAGCTCTTCGAAGGACACGGGAAAGACGACGGGAGACATCTGGTCTCGAACGACCCGGTCGATGCTCGTCTGGAGGGAGCGCGATCCCCAGATCGTGAAGCGATTGCCCTTCCGGAAGAGGGGCGCGAAGAACGGGATCCCCTGGATGTGATCCCAGTGCGCGTGGGTGAGAAAGATGTCCCCCGCTATGGGTTGCCCGTTGCCTCGTTCGAGGAGAGAGCGACCGAGCTCGCGGATGCCCGTACCCGCATCCAGGATGATGAGCCAACCCTCGCCGGTGCGCAGCTCCACACATGGGGTGTTCCCACCATAGCGGACCGTCGTGGGACCCGGGGTCGGGATCGAGCCCCGCGTACCCCAGAAGGTGAGCGTCAGGCTCATCGGCCTGCGATCACATTCGAACCTGGGCGCGCTTCTCCAGCGCCTCGCGGTTGGCGACCGCGATGCGTCGCCGCTCGACGCGGATCAGGCCCTCCTCCTGGAACTCCTTCATGGCGCGCGACACGGTCTCGCGGCTCGCGCCAATCATCTGCGCGATGGTCTGATGCGTGAGCGGCTTGTCGATCGTTCCGTTGCTCGTCTCGGCCGATAGGTCGAGCAGCAGGCGCGAGATTCGGCCTGGGACGTCCAGGAGGACGAGCCCGCCGATCTTCTGGTCCGCGCGCCGCAGCCGGCGCGAGAGCTCCATCAGGAGTGCCCAGCCGACGGTCGGATTCGCCTCGACACGGCGCCGGAAGTCCTCGCGGCGGAGGATGAGCAGCTGCGAGTCCTCCATCGCGATCACGTGGGCGGAGCGGGGCTGGTCGTCGATCAGGGAGAGCTCGCCAAAGTGCGCGCCGGGTTCGAACACGCCGAGAATGACTTCGCGGCCGTCCTCGCCGATTAGCACCACTTTGACTCGTCCCTGGCGCAGCACGTAGAGCGAGTCGCCCGGGTCGCCCTGAAAGAGGATGACGCTGCCCTTCGGGTAGGTGCGCTCCCGGGTCAGCTCGGCGAACTTGAGCAGCTCGTCACGCTGCAGTCCGCTGAACATGGGCACGCTGGCGAGGAAATCTGCGGTCTGGGCGGTCATTGGCGTTGGGCCGTCGGGAACCCACTCGGGGGAATCCGGCTAACGTATCCGGGCCCGCGGGTGGTGTCAAACGAGCAAGCCGTTGTCGGCTTGTCTTTTAGCCTTCGTTCCCGGTATATTCCTAAGCTATTTTCGATTCTGCTCTTACCGCCAGGCAGGGCTTTCATGAAGACCGACATCCATCCCGAGTACGCCACTGCGACCGTGAAGTGCGCGTGCGGCAACACCTTCGAGACGCGCTCGACGATCGCGGAGATCCACACGGACGTGTGTGCGGAGTGCCACCCGTTCTATACCGGCAAGCAGCGCCTGGTCGATACCGCGGGTCGCGTCGAGCGCTTCCGCCAGAAGTACCAGAGCAAGCCCGCCGAGACGAAGGAGAGCTAGCTTCTGAGCCTCCGCGACCTGCTGGGCGACGCGCTCGCCCGGGCGGCGGAGGTCGAGCGGCTGCTTTCCAACCCGGACACCTTCGGCGACAACGGCAAGGTCGCGGAGCTGGGACGGGAGCACCGTCGCCTCCAGCCGGTCACCGAGTTGGCGGCACAGCTGGAGAAGTACGAGAACGAGCTCGCCGACGCGCGCGAGCTCGTTCTCGTTGACGACCCGGAGATGGCCGCCGAGGCCGCTCGAGAGGTCGAGCGCCTGGAGGCGACGGTCGCGGAGCTGGAGGCGCGGCTCAAGCCCGCGCTCCTGCCGCACGATCCGCTGGACGACCGCAACGCGATCATCGAGATCCGCGCTGGCACGGGAGGGGACGAAGCGGCCCTGTTCGCCGCCGATCTCTATCGCATGTACACGCGGTTCATCGAGCGCGCCGGCTGGCGCCGCGAGACGATCTCGCACTCCGAGGGTGCACTGGGCGGCGTGAAGGAAGCGGTCTTCAAGGTGTCGGGCGACGGTGCCTTCGGAGCCATGCGATGGGAGAGTGGCGTGCACCGCGTGCAGCGTGTGCCGGCGACGGAGACCCAAGGGCGAATCCACACCTCCGCCGCCACGGTTGCGGTCCTCCCGGAAGCCGAAGAGGTGGACGTCAAGATCGAGGACAAGGACCTTCGCATCGACGTGTTCCGCTCCAGCGGTCCTGGTGGCCAGAGCGTGAACACCACCGACTCCGCCGTGCGCATCACGCACATCCCTTCCGGGCTCGTGGTGTCGCAGCAGGATCAGAAGTCGCAGCTCCAGAACAAGCTCAAGGCGATGGAGGTGCTGCGCGCGCGGCTCCTCGACCTCCGCGTCAGCGAGATGGAGGCGGAGCGATCGAAGATGCGAAAGTCGCAGGTGGGAACGGGCGATCGCTCGGCGAAGATCCGCACCTACAACTATCCGCAGAGCCGCATCACCGATCACCGCATCGGCTTCACGACGCACGACCTGTCGGGTGTGATGGACGGGCGCATCGAGCCGATCATCGAGGCGCTCAAGCTCGCCGACGTCGAGGAGCGGTTGGGTGGCTGACGAGGGCGGCGTCGCGAGACGTCCATCGCGCTCCGACACGGTCGGCGCGCTCGTGAACGCGATGGTCGCCGTCCTCGAGCGTGCGTTCGGCGACACCGCGCGCAGCGAGGCGCGTGAGCTCCTGGCCTCGCTGCACGACATGCCCCGGCACTGGCCGATAGTGGAGCACGCGCAGCGGGTGAGCACCGAAGAGTGGATGCGGGCGATTCGTGCCGCCAAGTTCCGCGCGCAGGGCGCACCGCTGCAATACGCCACGGGCCAGGCGAGCTTCCGGCATCTCACGCTCGACGTCGACGAGCGGGTGTTGATCCCGCGTCCGGAGACGGAGCGGCTCGTGGACCTGGTGCTCGACGAGCTGCGCATCGATTCGCCCGGCGTTGTGGTCGACGTGGGCACGGGCTCGGGCGCGATCGCACTGTCGATCGCGAGCGAGGGCAACGTGGAACGAGTCATCGGCACCGACGTGTCGCTCGATGCGCTGGCGGTCGCGCGGACCAACGTCGCGCGATGCGCGCCCGTGCTGCGCGCGCCGGTGGAGCTGCGCGCCGGCTCACTGCTCGGTCCCGTGCACGAGCGACCGTTGCGCGCCGTCGTCTCGAACCCGCCGTACATTTCGTGGGAAGAGCGGGACGCTCTGTCACCGAGCGTGCGCGACTGGGAGCCCGCTGTGGCACTGTTCAGCGAAGAGGGCGGTATGGCGGCGACGGCTCGCCTCGTGCGCGACGCGGGACAGGCGCTCGCGCCACGAGGCCTGCTGGCGCTCGAGGTGGACTCGCGGCGGGCGTCGGTGGCCGCGGAGCTGGTGGCGACGGACGGCGCGTACGACATGGTGCAGGTGCTGCTGGATCTCACCGGCCGCGAGCGATTCGTGGTCGCCAGACGACGGGAGGGGGCCGCATGATCGAGAGCAAGGCCAAGGAGCTCGGTCGAATGATCGGGCAGAGCGCCGAGTATCAGGCCGTGAAGCGGGCGAACGACGCGCTCGGGCAGGACTCCGAAGCGGTGGCGTTGCTCAAGCAGATGGAACAGCTGCGTCTCGACGCACAGCAGATGATCCAGCGCGGCGAACGTCCGACCGAGCAGATGGAGAAGGACCTCGACGCGCTGCTCGGGCAGGTCCAGAGCCAGATGGCGTATCAGCGACTCGTCTCGGCCCAGGAGAATTTCGACAAGCTCATGGCGCGCGTGAACGACTGGATCGTCGACGGCATCGAGAAGGGCGCGATGAGCTCGATCATTACGCTGGGCTAGCGCGCGTGGCGAGCGGCGGTCGCCTCATCGTCTTCGAGGGGGGCGAGGGATCGGGAAAGTCCACCCAGCTCCGGCGCCTCTCGCAAGCATTGGTGGACGCCGGGGTCGTGCACCAGTGCCTTCGCGAGCCTGGTGGGACGGCACTCGGCGGCGAAGTGCGGCGGCTCGTTCTGGAACGCGAGTGGGAGGTGGATGCGCGCGCCGAGGCGCTGCTGTTCATGGCGTCGCGCGCCCAGATGGTGGCCAAGGAGCTTCGGCCGGCGCTGGAGCGCGGAGAGCTGGTGCTGCTCGACCGGTTCTTCCTCAGCACCTACGCCTATCAGATCGGCGGACGAGCTCTGCCCGAGGAGGAGGTTCGTACCGCCAACCGCCTGGCCACGGGCGGACTGGTGCCCGACCTCACCATGCTGCTCAGCTTCCCGGCGGAGCAGGGGCTGGCGCGAGCAGCTGAACGCTCGGCGGCACACGACCGGATGGAGCGGGAAGGGGAGACCTTTCACCACCGCGTGGCCGCTGCGTTCCAGTCGTTCGCCTCGCCGGAATGGCAGCGGGCGCATCCTGAGTGCGGTCCGATCGTCTCCATCCAGGCGGCCGGAAGCGAGCGGGACGTGGCGGAGAGAGTGCGTCAGGCGCTTTCGGCGCGGTGGCCCGGAACTTTCCCGAGCATTCCGGCATCAGATGACTGAAGGCCGCGGTCCCTCTCGCGGTCGAGAACTTGGCGCGGGAGCGGGATGCGATCACGCGGAATAGTGGCGGCGGCAGTGCTGTCGAGCGCACTGGTGTCGGGCGGCTGGTTGATGGAGCACGAGGGGGCCGGACGCGCCCCGCTCGATGCGAGTGCGGGCGCACGCCTGTTCGACGAGGTGGTGGCGCACGTGCGGCGGGACTATGTGGACACGATTCCGGACTCGCTGCTCTATCGCAAGGCTGTTACCGGCGTGCTCGGCGAGCTGCATGATCCGCATACCGTGTTTCTCGATCAGCGCCGGCTCAGCCGGCTCGATGAGAGCACGAGTGGCCATTACGCCGGCGTGGGCATCCAGATGGACGTCCGTGACAGCGGCATTACGGTGATCGCGACGCTGCCCGGCACGCCGGCCGAACAGGCAGGGATGATGTCTGGGGACCGCATCGTCGAGATCGAGGGAAAGCCGACGCACGGTCTCACGTCCGATGAAGCACTGAAGACGCTGCGCGGGCCCGCGGGGTCCACGGTGAAGGTCGTGGTCGAGCGTCCGGGCGTCGAGGCGCCGCTGACGTTCTCGCTAACGCGACGCGAGATCCAGGTGAACCCCGTGCAGCATGCTTTGCTGTTGCCGGAGAACGTGGGCTACGTCGACCTGACGGTGTTCAGCAGCGAGGCGGCGACCGACCTGGGACGCGCGATCGATTCGCTCCGAACCGCGGGGGCGCGCTCGCTGGTGCTCGACCTTCGCAGCAATCCCGGCGGGCTGCTCGACCAGGGCATCAGCGTATCCGATCTCTTCCTCGATGCGGGACAGTCGATCGTGTCGACGCGAGGCCGCACGCCCGACGAGAACCGCGCCTTCACCGACCGCGCGCCGCAGCGGTTCGGCGGGATGCCGCTCGTCGTCCTCACGGACAGCGGCACCGCCTCGGCGAGCGAGATCGTCGCGGGCGCACTGCAGGATCACGATCGGGCGCTCGTGGTGGGCACCGCGACGTATGGGAAGGGGAGCGCGCAGCGGGTATTCCGCATCCGCGATGGAGCGGTGAAGCTGACGACGGCGCTCTGGTATACGCCGAGCGGTCGCAGCATCAATCGGCCACATGGATCGAGCACCCCCGACGAGGACGGCGACCTGGCGCAGCCGGACACCACCAAGCCGCGGCCGGCCTTCAAGACCGACGCGGGCCGCACGGTCCTCGGCGGGGGCGGTATCGTACCCGACGTCGAGGTGCCGAGCCGTGTCGAGTCGAAGCACGAGAAGGCCCTACAGACATCGCTCGGCGCGAAGGTGCCGAAGTTCCGCGACGCCGTAACCGACTATGCGATCGCGCTCAAGTCGTCACGCACCATCACGAGCCCCGATTTCCTCGTGACCCAACAGATGCGCGACGAGCTGTTCCGCCGGATGCAGGCGCGCGGTGTCGAGGTGGAGCGCGCGGTCTACGACTCCGCGCAGACCCTGGTGAATCGCGCGCTCGGTCGACAGATCACGCAGTTCGTGTTCGGTCCGAAGGCGGCGTTCGCGCGCTCCCTGCGCGAGGACGACGATCTCGCAAAGGCGCGCGAGCTGCTGCGAGGCGCGAACACTCCAGCAGATCTGCTGCGCCGAGTGAAGAGCTGAGGATCGCTGGCGGCTCCGGACGGGAGCCGCCAGCGTTCACGACCGGCCGGGGCGCAGGGTGACCGTGACGGCGTACGGGACAGCCAGCCCGAACTTCATGAAGGCTTCCTCGGGCTTCCAGTAGCGCACTTCCTCGACGTCTCTTGCCGTGATGCCCCGGAGGGATGCCATGCCTTCGGCCCGCACCCCGTTTACGTACACCGGCGGCTCCGCCTGGTCGGTTTTCGTCGCAGTACGGGGGGCGCCGTACAGTCGAGGACGCAGCCGGTGCATTGCCTCGGCGAGATTCATCTGCTCGATTTCCCGCGCGGACAGCTCGTCGGCACCGATCACGAACATCGTCTTCACCGGCGCCTTGGCCTCGCCAGCCGGCGCCTTGGCGTCGCCAGCCGGCGCCGTGGCAGCTACGACAGGCCGGATCACGACGTCGCCGCGATCCGGGTCGCCCGGAAGGCCGAAGTCGTAGGTGTACTGCACGACCTGACGCACCGCCGCGCCATCCTTCTGCGCGGGAACGAAACGTGTCCGCTGGAGCGCGGCGCGGATCGCATCCACGAATCGCTCGTTCGTCGTGGTGCTGAGCACCCGGAACGTCTCGAGATCGGGTTGTCCCTGCTCGCTCACGACGAACATGGTGCTCACGTGGCTGCGGATGCCCTCGGCGGCGAGACCGGCCGGGTACTGCGGCTTCGGGCTCCCTGGCACGGGCGTGGCCTCCGAGGTCACGTCCCGCGCGAACAGCGTGGACGAGAACGTATCCGGCACGTCGGGGACGGAGAACTGGCGCTCGATCGTCTTGCCGGAGTCGAGCTGCACGCTCGGGCTCACGAACGAGGCCCCAGAGACGAAGAGCACCAGCCGATACGCACCGGCCTTCGGCGCATCGAGGTAGAACGCCCCATCGGGGCTCGCCGCCGACTGCGCGACGACCATGGCGCTGTCATTCACCAGCGCAACCGCGGCACCGGCCAATGGCTTCTTGGTATCGAGCTGAACGACCTGGCCTCCGAGCGTCTGCGCGGCGGCGTGTGTCGATCCGCCGGCGAGCAGCGTGAGCGCGCAGGCGAGCGACGCGGTGCGGTCGAGCGATGAGAGAGCGGACATGGCGGGAAGCGTGAAGGCGCGACCCCCGCTACGGACCTCGTGACGGCAGTCGGCGCACGTCCTCGTATTGTACCCCGCGATTCGGCGTCCGGCGAGCGAGGATCCACTCCCCTCACGGGGAGCCAGGCTGGATCCCGCGAGCCACCGCGGTCCGCGCGCCGCGGGCTCGACCAATCAGTGAGGCATGCCGCGCGCGGCCCAGCCGGCACGTGGCGCGAGGTCGGTGAGCGCCTGATAGATCAGCGTGGGGAACTTGCCCGCGATGTCGCTGCGGTTCGGCATCTGGTTGATCATGAACACCACGACCAGGCGCTCGGCGGGGTCCACCATGTAGCTGCTCCCGTAGGCGCCGCCCCAACCAAAGCTGCCGACCGAGTACACGCCCTTGGCACCAAGCCGCTCCACGACTTCGAAGCCAAGTCCGAAGCCCATGCCATTCTGCGAGTACAGCGAGCCGCTCTGATTGCTGGTCATGAGGTCGACCATGCGCGGCGAGAGGATGCGCACGCCATCGAGCTCACCGCGATTGCGGATCATCTCGAGCAAGCGTGCATAGTCGCGCGCCGTCGAGACGATGCCGGCGCCGCCGGAGAAGTTGCGCCGAGGCCCCTGCACGTAATGTCCCTGGCCGCGCGAGCCTTCCGGCGCGCGCGCGAGGCGGCCCGTGCTGTCATTCATGTAGAGCGTGACGAGACGCGAAGACTTCTCCGGCGGAAGGAAAAAGTACGTGTCCGTCATGCCGAGCGGACCGGTGATCCGGGTCCGGATGAACTCGTCCAGCGGCGTCCCCGACGCGCGTTCCACGACGCAGCCGAGAATGTCGGTGTTGTAGCCGTACACGAACGCCTCGCCCGGCTGGGCGACGAAGGGCAGCGTCGCGAGTCGCTCCATCGTCTCGCACACGGGCTCCGTCTTGTCGGCGGTGTACCATCCGTTGCCCGCGGCGGGGCCGAGCCCCTTCTCGCGATACTGCGCAGCGACGAACGGCTCGCCGCCATAGGAGATGCCCGCGGTGTGGGTCAGGAGATCCTGAATCGTGATCTGTCGCCGCGCAGGGACGATGGTGCGGCCGCTGTCGGCGCGCGATGCCACCGTGGTCTTCGCGTAGCCGGGGATGAACCGGCTCACCGGATCACCCAGCGCGATCCTTCCCTCCTCGACGAGCATCAGGATGGCGGTGCTCGTGATCGCCTTCGATTGCGACGCGATGCGGAACATCGCGTCCGCGGCCATGGCGCGGCGGGACTCACGGTCGCTCCAACCCACGGCGCGCTGATACACCACCTGGCGATCGCGTAGCACGAGGGCGACGGCGCCACCGATGCGTTGCGAGTCCACGTACTGCTGCAGGAAGCGATCGACGCGCGCGAGACGCTCGGCGGAGAAGCCGTTCGCGTCGCGGCCGCTGGACGATGCACGCGGCAACTGGGCGGCGAGCGTCGTGGGCAGGGCCGGCGCGAGCATGAGGGTAGCGAGCAGCGGGCGCACGCGCGAGAAGACGGAAGTCGTGCGAGACAGTCGCGAGTTTGAGATCATCGTCGGATCAACGCGCCGGGTGGACGTGCTTGTGTGCCTTGTAGTGCTCGGCGAGCAGATCGCCGCCGAAGTCGTGGCGCAGGTCGCGCCACACGGTGTGGATGTGATTCGCGTTGGTCTGCTGGTTGTCGTACTCGACGAGGACCGTCGGTCCATGGACGCGATAATAGTGCGCCTGGCCAACCTCGGTGCCGCCCGCCCAGGCGAAGCGCAGCTCGCCGAATCCACCGTCCTCGATGTCTCGCATCGCGTGCGCGCGCGCGGTGGCCGACACGCGGCCGGCGTAGTGGTCGAGCAGCCGGCGCAGCTGTGCGCGCTGCTTCGCCGTCATGTCCGCGGCACGAAGGCCTTCCGTCTTCAGCGCTCGTGCCTTCGGATCATTGCGCGTCTCGATCTCGGCGAGCGCCGTGTCGGAGAAGATCGCGACCTTGCGCTGCGCCGCGTCGAGCATCTTCACGAGATCGCGCGCGAGATCCTCCTCGGCAGCGAGGATGCGCAGACCCGCCTTCGGTCCCGAGGGGACCCGTGCCGGGTTCGCTCCGAAGAACACCGGCGACACCACCTGCACGGAACGCCCGATCTCCGTGTAGTTCACCGAGAGGTGGTGGCCTTCGACGCGCCAACCCCATGCGGTGGATGCGTCGGGCTCACCGAAGAAGCTCAGGTAGTACTTGTTGGAATCGCGGACGAAGCGCCGCATCTCGGGCGGACCAGCGGCCTCGATGGCGTGCAGGATCGACTCGTGCCGGATGATGCTCTTCGCGGTCGCGAAGCCGCGCGGGCTCAGGCCGGTGAGCAGCAGCGAGTCGACTCGTGCTCGTGCATCCGCCGTCATCCGAGCGAGCGTCACGCCCTTGCGATCGATCGGCACGTAGAACCAGTTCGAGCGCTCCGTGCTGTCGAACGAGAAGGTCGCCTCACGTCGCGTCGAGTCGGACAGCGCACCGAGGGCCATTCGCGCCGCGAGCACCGCCGCGGTGCTGGCGCCGCGATCGGATGGCGCCTGCGCGCCGAGCGCGCTCGATTCGATTGCGCCGCCAACGAGCAACAGGGCGGCAGCGAGGGCGTGACGCGTGGCGAGAGGATGGTTCATCGCGAGAGCATGAGAAGAGGGGATGGGTCGGCGCGCGAATTATGGCGAGCGGCCGCGACGCCGACCAGACGCCAGCCGATGGCGGCGAATCTTCCCGCCGAGATCGTCCCCCAAACGACACGAGGCCGCGCACTGCGCGGCCTCGTGAAGCATTCACCCGTGATACCGGCTCAGCGATCGACGACGCGAATCCCCTCGGGCACCTTGAAGGTGAACGCCGAGGCGTCCACGGGGGCGTTGGGCCGGAACGACGTCAGACGGACCCGGCGCTGCACGCCGGACGTCTCGGTGACCTCGAACTGTCGGATCGTCGCATCAGCGTCGTCGATCCACACGGTGGCGGACTGGAAGGGCGCACCCTCCTTCTGCTTGGGCACGAGCCCGAAGGCGTGCGTCGCCCGCCCTGACACCTGGGCCGTGCCGGCGGGAGTGACGGTGTAGCGCGAGCGCGGCGCCGTGAGGAACTGCTCCGAGAGGTCGACCGTGCCGCTGGTGCCGCTCTTGAGCGACGTGCGGATCACCTGACCCGGCGTCGTGCTCGGCAGATACAGCCACAGGCGCGAGCCGTCGGCGACGATGCGGTCGTTCGCGGGCTCGGAGAAGCGGACGGAGAGCTTGCCGGGCCGCTGCTGCTGGTATTCACCCGTCGTGGTGAAGGTGCGGCCCGTGAGCGAGTTCGTGATCGTCTGCTCGAAGGTGGCGCGCGCTGTCTTCACCTTGGTCCAGGCGGCCACGGCGCGATCGAGGAGATCGGCCTGCGGGCGCGGGCGCGATGCGGCGAGCGAAAGTGGTGCGAACAGCGCGCCGGCGAGGGCAAGCGCGCGGAAGTGTCGGTATGGCATGCGAGCTCCGGGGTATCGGGCGCGGTACGCGTCCACGAAGTGCTACCCGCGCGTCGCGGGGGCGGTTCCGGGCGGCTCGGCGATCGAGCGGCCGATCGCGTCGGCGATCGCGCGTGCCTCACGCACCAGGCGCGCGAGCTGATCGGGGAACAACGATTGCCCGCCGTCGGACATCGCGCGATCGGGGTTGGGATGCATCTCCACCAGCAGCCCGTCCGCGCCGGCGGCGATGGCGGCGCGACCCATCGGGATCACCTTGTCGCGCAGACCCGTGCCGTGGCTCGGGTCGGCGACCATCGGGAGGTGCGACAGCTTCTGCACGAGCGGAATCGCCGTGAGGTCGAAGAGGTTGCGCGTCGCCGGGTCGAAGCTGCGGATCCCGCGCTCGCACAGGATCACCTGGGTGTTGCCCTCCGCGAGGAGATACTCGGCGCTCATGAGCAGGTCCGTGATGGTCGCCGCCATTCCGCGCTTCAGCAGCACGGGCCTGCCCAGCCGTCCGATCGTCCGCAGCAGCGCGTAGTTCTGCATGTTGCGCGCGCCGATCTGGATGCAGTCGGCGATCTCGGCCACGTGATGTGCCCCTTCCTCGTCGAGTGCTTCGGTGACGATGGGAAGCCCGGTCTCGGCGCGGGCCAGGGCGAGCAGCTCGAGCCCCTTCCGGCCGAGCCCCTGAAACGAGTACGGCGAGCTGCGGGGCTTGAACGCGCCGCCGCGCAGCGCGGCGCCGCCGGCGTCTCGTACCTGCTGCGCAGCGAGCACGATCTGCTGCTCGCTCTCCACCGAGCAGGGGCCGGCGATGATCGGGATGGTGGGACCGCCGAACACCACGCCCGGCGCGATGGTGACGAGCGTGTTCTCGGCGCGCCATTCGCGAGAGACCTGCTTGTACGGCTTCGAGACGTGGATCACCTCGGCCACGCCCTCGAGCGCTTCGAGCTGGGATCCGTCGATCCGACCGTCGTTGCCGACGAGCCCCACCGACGTGCGCTGCGCGCCCGGCATCGGCCGCGCCTGATAGCCCATCTCGGTGATCACCTCGACGACGCGCGCGATCTGCTGCTCCGTCGCGCCGTGCTCCATGACGACCAGCATCAGCCTTCCTCGATCTCGAACGTGGCCCCGTCCTCGGCGAGCGTCACGGGGCCGGCGTAGTGGGCACCGACCAGCGCGCGCACGTCGACGCGCTCGACCGGAGGGTAGAAGTGCGTCAGCACCAGATGCTTCGGCAGCGCGGCCGCGGCGAGCGCGCCGCATTGCTCGGGAGTAAGGTGCGACGGGATCGCCATCTCGAGCGGCAGCGAGCACTCGCAGAGCAGCACGTCGGT